>CAYJJL010000192.1:0-4242 GCA_964370455.1 uncultured Faecalibacterium sp. | reverse complement strand
AACTAGCCGTGGTTGCCCTTACTCATGTGCATTTTGTCTTTCTGGACGTTTTGGCGGAGCACGTTTTTTTGATTTAGATAAAGCCTTACCTGAGCTACTAACACTTGCCAATAGTGGCACGCAAACAATTAAATTTGTTGACCGCACTTTTAATGCAAATGCAAAACATGCAAACAAAATTTTGCGTTTTATCTTAGAGCACTATGGCAAAGAAATCCCTAGCACTGTTTGCATGCATTTTGAAATTGCAGGCGATATTTTAAGAGAAGAAACTTTTGAAATTTTAGAACAAATGCCTGTTGGT
Organism: uncultured Faecalibacterium sp.; assembly: GCA_964370455.1. Lineage (GTDB taxonomy): Bacteria > Bacillota > Clostridia > Oscillospirales > Ruminococcaceae > Faecalibacterium. The sequence goes on along the minus strand of CAYJJL010000192.1, from coordinate 3,938 downwards.
GCTGTTCAGCTTGAAATTGGTATGCAATCCTTTTTCGAACCTACACTTGAGGCAATTAATCGCCGCACCAATAGCGCACTTTTGCAAAAAAATGTTAGGCGCTTAGTAGCTATGGAAAACATGCATATACATATAGATTTAATAGCAGGTTTACCACTTGAAACGCTAGATATATTTGCCGAGAGTTTTAACACTGGCTATGCGCTAAATGCGCAGATGTTGCAGTTAGGTTTTTTAAAGGTTTTGCACGGTAGCACAATGAGGGATAACCCCACAGAATACCCTTGTGATTTTACGCAAAACCCACCGTACCAAATAACAAAAACACCTTGGTTAACACCAAACGATATAGAAATTTTGCAAAATGCAGATGATGCGCTAGACCGCATTTATAACAGCGGACGTTTGCGAGGCACAGCCGAATATTTGCGCAGTGTAACAGGGCAAACCGCTTTTGAGTTTTACAGCCAAACTGGCAAAGCAATAAAGCACGACTATAAAGTTTCGCTAGATGATTACACAGCACTTTTGCAAGAATATGCGTTAACTATTAAAGGTGTTGACTCTGAAATTTTACGAGATATGCTAGTGCGTGACCGCCTTGCAACAAACTCTTTTGGTAAATTGCCAACTTGCCTTGCACGTTTTGATGAACGTTTGCCACGCATAAAATATTTGCTATCGCAAGATAAAACCACTGCCACAAAAAAAGGCGTGCGCAGAGGCATAGCTGTTTTATATGGTGCAAATAAAGTTGTTTGGGCGGATTATTGCCCTGAAAATTACCATAGCGCGCGTAGCTCATGGAAACTAAACGAAAAACCGTTAGATGAATTTGAAATATAAATTTTTTGTGATTAAAAAACAAAGCGAAGAAAATTACAGAAAAATCTATGATTATTTTTAAATATCTAATATAAAATGGAACATAAATTAATTACCCCTTTAAAGTTAGTTTTTTTACTAACTTTAAAGGGGTAATTAATTTTATAAAGTGTTTATTTGCAATTAATAAAAAATGTTTGCAAATTAAATTTGCCTTTTAAAATGGGTGTGTTTTATTATATGATATTTTAATTATAAACTATCGGGGCCAAAGCCTAGTGGTAATAATTCGCTCAAAGTATACTCTTTGTATTCGGTTTCGCTCTTGGCGAGAATAATTTTAAAACTTTCTGGTTTGCAAAACTCCATAATAACTTGCCTGCATACACCACAAGGTGCACAAAATTCGCTTTCGGTAAGTTGTTTTTTTGCATTTGCACCAACAATAACAATTGCTTTAAAATCACGCTCACCCTCTGAAACAGCTTTAAAAAATGCTGTGCGTTCAGCGCAATTTGTAGGGGAGTACGCTGCGTTTTCTACATTGCAGCCTTTATATATTTTGCCGTTTTCGCAAAGCAAAGCGGCACCCACTTTAAAGTTTGAATAAGGTGAGTACGATTTTTCACGTGCTTCAATTGCGGCTTTAATTAATTCTTTCATTTTTATATACTCCTTGGTGTTTATATATGGTGCACAACTTTTGCGCCACCACTAACTGGTTTTGCAAGGTAAACTTGCTTATAGTTTTTTTGTAAAGCTGTAACTGCATTTTGTGCTTTTTGTAAATCGTCCTTTGCAAATATACCGTAAGTTGCCGCACCGCTACCTGTCATAAGTGCAGTGTAAGCACCGTGCTTTAGCAAAGTTTTTTTAATATCAGCGGTTTCGTGTGTTCCGCTAGTTTCTTCTAGTGCGTTGCCAGTGGTTGCACAAATACGTTCTAGTTGCCCTGCACGTATTGCTCGCTCTTGCATATCGCAATCTGGGTGTACACTACTGCCTTGTTCGTCATAAGCTGCAAAAGCCACAGGTGTCGAAACACCATCGCTAGGCATGGCTATAACAAAATAACACGGCACCAAAGGTGGTAGCGGTTTTAAAAAATCACCAACACCTTGCACTCGGCATGTGCCACCCATTAGCGCAAAAGGTACATCTGCGCCTATGCTTGCACCTATTGCGCACAGTTCGCCCAGCGTTAGTTTTGCATTGTATAAAGCGTTTAGGCCAACTAAAACACCAGCAGCATCTGCGCTACCGCCTGCCATGCCTGCACGCACAGGTATGTTTTTTTCAATAATAATTTTTGCGCCGCTAAGTAAACCAACCTCTTTAAAAAAAGCAATTGCCGCTTTTATAGCAGTGTTTTTTTCGTTAATAGGCACAGTGCTATTAGGCAAACGCAAGGTTAAATCCTCGCTTTTTGTTATGCTTATTTTTTCATATATATCTACTGTTTGCATTAGCATATCAAGGCTGTGGTAGCCGTTATCTAAAAGCCCTAAAACATCTAAAGATAAATTTAATTTTGCTGGTGCAATTACATTTACTGTTTGCATAGTTAATACCTCACGGTTTATTTTATTGTTTTTGCCACACACCTAATCGCTTTAAATCAATGGCTTTTACAGGGCACATTTCGTGGCAACAAAAACAGCGTATACACTGACTTGCGTGTATAGTTGCTTTTTTATTTTTTAATGTGATAATTTGCTTTGGGCATATTTCAGCACATTTTGCACAGCCTATACATTTTTGTTTTATAACGGCTGGATACGGCGAAAGTGTGCGTTCAGCAAACTCTAAAAAAGGGCGAAAAGCTGGTGATACATTTGCCGAAAAATTAACGTTTGCTCCTTTGCCAGAGGCATAGTTGCGTGCCATTTGCCAATCTGTAAAAGGCACAAAAGCCGAAATATCGCCTATTAAATCAGCTTGTGCAAAACTTTCAGAGCAAAGGCCTCTTTGCATGGCGGCGTTTAAATACGGCACTTGTTTTGCGTCTAACTGCATTAAATACGCAGCGGCTAAATCAAGGTTTAATGCGTTTTCACTCGCAAGCATAAGCCCAGCGTGTCGTGGGTCACCACCAGCAGGGCCATCGCCTTGCATGCCAAGCACAGCATCTAATATATTTAAAGTGGGGGTTATGGTTTCGTATAAATCTATAATCATGTGGCCAAAACGCATTTTATCGGCAAATTCAACATGCCATTGTGCTTTTTGCAAGCCTGGTATAACGCCAAACATGTTTTTAGTGGCGGCGGTTAGGCCTGTCATCATATGCGTTTTAAATTTAGGTAGGTTTATAATAAAATCTGCCTCAATAGCTGGTTCAATAATTTCAAATTTATTTACAAGTATACCGTTTTTAACTGGCACTTCTTTATATTTACATGTATCATAAGCGCAAACATTTTGTTCTTTACAAACTGCTAATAAACCAGCTGTGCGATAAACATTTTGCATGCGAATAGGGTTATAAATACCACCAGAAGAATCCGCAACTATTATATTTTTTGCACTAGCACCATGTTTTTTACATGCCAAAATAACAGCCCTTAGCACAGCTGGGTGCGTGGTAACTGCGTGTTGTGGTGGGTGTTTTGCCACAAGGTTTGGTTTTAGCAAAATTTTAGTGTTTGCATTTATGTTTTTTACACTTGGTGAAGCCTCAAAAAAAGCTTCCACCGCGTTAATAAGTGCATCGCCCTCGTAGCTTTCTACACGGGCAACGCTAACTGAATTTATCATATATTTCCTTTGTGAGTAATTTTGTATATTTCTAAGCTAGCTTTACCCACACAGTTTTAAACAAGGCGGATTATTTTTGGGCTGCTAAGAGATAAAGTTTTATAATGTGTTTAAAAAAAATTCGATGCGTTTTAATGCTTCTTTTAAATGTTCTACAGAGTATGCATAGCTTATGCGTATAAAACCCTCGCCTGAATCGCCAAAAGCTCCACCAGGTACAACGGCAACTTGTTGGTCTTGCAAAAGGCGTGTGCAAAATTCCTCGCTACTTAAACCTGTAGATTTCACACAGGGAAACACATAAAAAGCACCTTTTGGTGTATATCTTTCTAAGCCAAGTTTGTTAAAACCATTAA
>CAYJJL010000191.1:2027-4258 GCA_964370455.1 uncultured Faecalibacterium sp. | reverse complement strand
AATGTGTTTTGCTAGTTACGCAAACATATAAACTTTTTTTGCAAACCTAAAACATGATATTGCAACTGCATCGCCTTAAGGTTCGGGCAGTATGGAGTAAATGTTTAGTGAGAGGTAACGCACTTGGTTGTATAAATCTTTATCTATGCTTTTTAACTCTTCCCAAAGTTTGCTTCGTTCCTCTTTAAAACGCTGCTCTTTAGAAATAGCACATAAAATTGAAGTTATAGTCATTAATATAGAAAGTTTGCGTGCCATGTATTTTGCAAGTTTAGGGTTGGTAAAATCCACTTTAGCTTTATTATGGCAATGCTTAACTTCTCTTGTTACTATAAATTGTTGGTCTATGTGCTTTAGCATGGATTTCTCATTTACGGATTGATCCTCACGGCCTATATAATATTGGTAAAAATCAATGTCAAGGTAAATTAAGTTTTGCACATATGGCAAAGGCTGGTAAGCAAATATATTATCTACATAGAATGTGTGCTCAGGCAAGTTGACACCTGCTTTTTTTATTATATCTCTTTTAATAGTTAAAGCGTGCATCATAAAATATTCCGATAACCCAAATTTGCCCATATCATCCCATGTGGAAATTTCATCGTGTTTAAATATGCTCCTATAATGTATAGGGTGTATCAAACCTTGCTCCAAACGATTATAAACGTAGTTGGTAATAAATAAATCTATGTTTATTTCATTATCAACTATTTGCTTTATATTATTAAGTAGCGTTGCATAACTTTCTTCGTCCACCCAATCGTCAGAATCTACTACTTTAAAGTAAACGCCAGTTGCATTTTTAATACCAGCATTAACGCCAGAGCCATGCCCACCGTTTTGTTTGTGTATAACTTTAATTATATTAGGATATGCATTTGCATATTCATCAGCTATCTTGGCAGTGTTATCAGTTGAACCATCATTTACGATTATAATTTCAACGTCATCGCCACCAGGTAAGAGTGAATCTATACACCTAGATAAATAATCTTGTGAGTTATAACTTGGTACTGTGAATGTGATATATTTCATTTTGATATCCTCCGTTTATATAATAATTGGCTCATAATTATTATATCATGCACAAATAAAAAATACTTTTAAGTTTTGTTTAAGAAACGTAAAAGTATTTTAAAAGAATAGCAAAAGATTTATTAAGGATAAAGGTTAGGTGAAAATATCAAATTATGCACAAAAGCGAAACGTTAAAAGTTTTGCTTTGTGTTTGTTAAGTATATTAAGGTGGCAAATGGCAATTTATAAATTATTTAAAAATAAAATAATATCAGAACTTTTCCCCATTATATACTACAATAAAATTAATAAAAAAGCAAGTGAAAAAAAGGGAAAAAAGCTGTTTTCTTTTCAAAAAATTCATAATTTAGCTCAAAAATATATAGCAATTAGTGATTTGTTTTGTTATAATATATGAGTATCAAAAATCTAAAAAGTAAGATATACAAGAAAGCGTGGCGGCTTTTGCGCCACCGAACAAACAATCATTTGGAGGATTCTGTATGAGTAAAAAATACGTTTACAATTTCAGCGATGGTCTTGCTGCATTTAATGGCGATATGACCCTCATGAAAAACACTCTAGGCGGCAAAGGTGCTGGCCTTTCCGAAATGACAGCTATAGGCATGCCTGTTCCACAAGGCTTTACTGTTACAACTGAAGCTTGTACAAAATACTATGAAGATGGTCGTGTATTTGACCCAGCTATAGTAGAAGAAGTTTTCAGCCACATTAAAGAGCTTGAAGAATTAACAGGTAAAACTTTTGGCGATATCGAAAACCCATTGCTAGTTTCTGTTCGTTCTGGTGCACGTGTTTCAATGCCTGGTATGATGGATACAATCCTCAACCTAGGTTTGAACGACGACGCTGTTGAAGGTTTATCAAACAAAACAGGCAACCCTCGTTTTGCTTATGACTCATACCGCCGTTTCATACAAATGTTCTCTGACGTTGTTATGGAACTTTCAAAACATGATTTTGAGCTCATCATTGACAAACTAAAAGCTGAAAAAGGTATAGTTGACGATATAGACCTAACAGCAGAAGATATGAAAGTGCTTGCTACTCGCTTTAAAACTTACTACAAAGATCAAATCGGCACAGAGTTCCCAAGCGATCCTAAAGAGCAATTAATTGCATCAATCCTTTCTGTTTTCCGTAGCTGGGACAACCCTCGTGCAAACGTTTACCGCCAAATGAACGAAATT
>CAYJJL010000191.1:0-2017 GCA_964370455.1 uncultured Faecalibacterium sp. | reverse complement strand
CAGCTGGGGCACAGCAGTTAATGTGAAACAAATGGCTTTTGGTAAATAAGGCGAAAACTCTGGTACAGGCGTTGCTTTCACACGTGACCCTGCAACAGGCGAAAACGTGCTAATGGGCGAATACCTAATCAACGCACAAGGCGAGGACGTTGTTGCTGGTATACGCACACCATCTCCTATCAGCAAATTGAAAGAAGATATGCCTAAGGTTTATCATCAATTCATCACTATCGCTGGTAAATTAGAAGAATATTTCCACGATATGCAAGATATGGAATTTACCATTGAAGATGGCAAATTATTTATGCTACAAACACGTAACGGCAAACGTACAGCACAAGCTGCTTTACAAATTGCTGTTGACCTTGTTAACGAAGGCAAAATCACAGAAACAGAAGCTGTTTTACGTGTTGAGCCAAAACAACTTGATACACTACTACACCCACAATTTGACGAAGATGCTCTAAAAGCTGCTAAGCCTGTTGGTGTTGGTCTTGCTGCATCTCCTGGTTCTGCTTGTGGCCAAATTGTATTCTCCGCTGAAGAAGCTGACGAAATGGTAACATCTGGCGAAATGCCAAAAGTTATCCTTGTTCGTATGGAAACTTCACCTGAAGATATCGTTGGTATGAAAGTATCTGAGGGTATCTTAACAATACGTGGCGGTATGACAAGCCACGCAGCCGTTGTTGCACGTGGCATGGGCACTTGCTGTGTTTCTGGTATAGGCAACGACAACGATGTTAAAATTGATTACGCTGCAAAAACTATCGTTATCAATGGCAACACCTACAAAGGTGGCGATTGGATCTCCCTAGATGGCACAACTGGCAAAATCTATGGCGAAAAAATTGCAACAAGCGCAGCAACTGGCAACGCTAACTTTGCAACATTTATGAAATGGGCTGATGCTTCACGCACAATGCAAGTTATGGCAAACGCAGACAACCCAGAAGATGCACAACAAGCAGTGGATATGGGCGCAGAGGGCATTGGTCTTTGCCGTACAGAGCACATGTTCTTCGCAGAAGATCGCATAAAAGCTATACGTGAGATGATTTGTGCACGTACAGTTGAGGGTCGTGAGGCTGCACTTGCTAAAGTTGAGCCATTCCAACGTGCTGACTTTGAGGCTATGTACAAAATTATGGGCGAGCGTCCTATGACTATCCGTTACCTAGACCCACCTCTACATGAGTTCCTACCAACAGCTAAAAAAGATATCGAAGACCTTGCTGCTGAAATGGGCATGAGCACAAGCGCTCTTGAAGATATCATTGAAAGCTTACATGAGTTTAACCCAATGATGGGTCACCGTGGTTGCCGTTTGGCAGTTACCTACCCAGAAATCGCAGCTATGCAAACATCTGCTGTTATCAACGCAGCTATCAATGTTAACAAATCAGAGGGCTTAAACATTGTTCCTCACATCATGATACCACTAATCGGTGATGTTCGTGAGCTAAAATACGTTAAAGATGTTGTTGTTAAAACAGCTGATGGCATCATTGCTGCTTCTGGCACAAGCCTAAAATACGAAGTTGGCACTATGATAGAAATTCCTCGTGCTGCACTTACAGCTGATGAAATTGCTAAAGAAGCTGATTTCTTCTCATTCGGTACAAACGATTTAACTCAAATGACATTTGGTTTCAGCCGTGATGACGCAGCTTCATTCCTAAGTGCATATTACGAAAGCAAAGTTTATGAGAACGATCCATTCCAACATATAGACCAAAATGGTGTTGGCGCTCTTATAAAAACAGCTGTTAAACTAGGTCGTGAGGCAAACCCAGGTTTAGGCCTTGGTATTTGTGGCGAACACGGCGGCGACCCAAGCAGCGTTGAGTTCTGCTACAATGTAGGCCTTGATTATGTTTCTTGCTCTCCATTCCGTGTGCCAATCGCACGCCTTGCAGCAGCACAAGCAGCTATCAAAGCAAGCAAATAATAACAATTAGCACAAAATATATTAATATATAATAATAGCCACCACGTGAAATGCGTGGTGGCTATT
>CAYJJL010000190.1:0-4300 GCA_964370455.1 uncultured Faecalibacterium sp. | reverse complement strand
CCACAGTTGTATGGTTACTCGCATAACAAATGCTTCATTGTTTTTAATACTGGTGCAAGCCTTTGGTCAAATTTTTCTATCAATAAAAAAGATAAATTTCGCACTTTATTGTATGCTTCAATTTCCTCTTTTTCGCTGATAGGCTTTTTTTGTTTTGCTCTTGCAGAGCGCAAACTAGTAACTATTCTTTGCACTTCAAAATCTGGTAGTTCTAACGCAAAACGCTTTTCAATTTCATTTGCTATTCTCATAGCAAGTTGTCCTAACACACCATTTAAATCTATTTCCGTTTTGGGTGGAACTAAACAGCCTTTGCTTACCCTTGTAACTTGTACACAAAGCCTATATTCAAGTAACTTTATTGTATCTTGAGTTATCCAATCAAGTTGCATTGATAAAAAAGACAATATGCTTTTAACTTCTTGTTCAATAGTAAGCGGTGGAAACGAATATTTGAGTGCGAGGCTTTCGTCAGTATCGTTATTTTTAGACATATATGAAACTAACGCTATGCGGATGTTTTTTTCACTGCCTACAGCTAAAACACCAACACCTTTTTTGCGCTGTATTTCAATATTAAATTGATGAAATTCTGCTTGTAATGTGTCTATATCTAGGCTTACAGTGGCCTCGCTAACCTCTAATAAGCTAGAATAATAATATAATTTTTGCCACTCTGTACTGTCAAGTAGTGCAAATGCCAGTGCACTTCTTCTCTCATCTTTATTTATTGAGGAGGCGCCTGCGCTCGGTGCGATTTCTTTTGCAAATAACTCAATACTAGATTTTTCGCCTCTTAAAAACAAGCCTTCTTTCATGCTTGTTTCTAGCGATAAATCGTATTTTTTAAGCACAATATCTATATTTTCAAGTTCACGAAATATTGTGCGGCGGCTAACACCTAGCAAGGCTGCTAGTTCGCTTACACTTACAGGTTTGTTTTTTTCAATAATAATCTGAAAAAGCCTTGTTAGCCTTTGAGAAATAATTTGCATCTTAAAAAACCGCCTCCCCGTTAAATAAAGTGTACCTTGCCACTCAAACCTTGCCTAAACTTTAACTAAATAGTTCGGGCAAGGTTTTAAGTGCGCTACGGTAGCAGTATTTTATAAATTATTTTCAAAGAATTCTTTTGTTGCTACACAAGCTGCTTCTTCGTCTTCGCCTTCGATTGTTATAACAAGTTCTTCGCCTTTTTTAGCGCCTAAACCCATAACAGCAAATAGTTTTTTACCGTCAGCTTTTTTTGCGCCTTTTTCAAATTTAACGCTTGATGCAAATTTTTGCATTTCTTTAACTAGCATGCCAGCTGGTCTTGCGTGTATGCCTTCTTCGTCCTGTATAACATATGTAAAAGTTTTCATATTATTTAACTCCTGCTTTCTCTTTTAAATCGTTTAGTAAAGTTTCGTATTCTGGTGCGTTTAAGAAATCGTGAATTGGTACGATATATGCTCTAGGGTTAGCTGTTTTTGCACGTTCTTGCAATTGGTTGTGTGTAACAACAACGTCTGCGTCTGCTGGTATTTCACTAACAGGTGCATGCACAACCTCTATACCCTCCAGGCCTGCGTTTTTGATTTTTTTGCGTAGTTTTGTTGCGCCCATTGCACTACTACCCATGCCTGCATCACAAGCAAAAACTATTTTTTTAACGTTATCTAAAGATGGAACTGCTGCGCCAGTTGTTGCTGCTGCTGTGCCTTTAGCTTGAGATTTCATGTCGCTCATTTTTGCTTGTGCAGCTTCAATGTCGTCGCCATCTTTACCAAATGCTTTTAGCAATATTGCAGATATAACAAATGTAACTGCTGCTGCAACAAATATACCTGCAATGTTAGCAATGTAAGAATCAGCTGGTGTCATAATCATCATAGCGATAAAGCTACCTGGTGCAGCTGGGCCTGTTAAACCGCCGCCTAGTAAAGAGATTGTGAAAACGCCAGAAGCGCCGCCAGCGATAGTTGCAAGGATTAAGATAGGGTTCATAAGTACGAATGGGAAGTATATTTCGTGGATACCACCAAAGAAGTGGATGATAACAGCGCCAGCTGCTGAACTTTTTGCGCTACCTTTGCCGAATACCATGTAAGCTAGTAGTAAGCCAAGACCTGGGCCTGGGTTAGCTTCTATCATGTACATGATAGATTTGCCAGCTTCGATAACTTGTTCTGCGCCTAGTGGTGTAAATACGCCGTGGTTAATAGCATTGTTTAGGAATAAAACTTTAGCTGGTTCAACTAATATAGATGCTAAAGGTAATAGATTCATTGTAACTAGCCAATCAACACCAGCACCTAGAGCATCAGTGAACATTTCAACTAAAGGTCCAATGCCGAAGAAAGCTGCAATAGCTAGTAAGAAGCCAAATATTCCAACAGAGAAGTTATTTACTATCATTTCGAAACCAGCTGGAATTTTATCTTTAACAGCTTTGTCGAAGTATTTAATAGTAACGCCACCTACAGGGCCACATATCATAGCCCCAAGTAGCATTGGTGTAGCAGGAACACCTGAGATAACACCTATTGTCATTATAGCGCAAATAACGCAACCGCGTACATAAGCTATCATTTTACCGCCAGTGTAACCTATAAGTATAGGTAGCAAGTATGATAACATTGGACCAACCATAGTTGCAAGTTGTTCGTTAGGCAACCAGCCTGCTGGAATAAATAATGCTGTGATTAAACCCCAAGCAATAAATGCTCCTATGTTAGGCATAACCATGCTGCTTAGAAATCTGCCGAATTTTTGAACGCCGTTTTTCATTGTGGTGACCTCTTTCTTTCTTGTTTCGTGTTTGCGAAATTTGATAATGTTGAGCTCCTAACATTTCTCTTTGAATTTATGATAACACACAATTTTTATTAATTCAAGTTAAAGGAATTTAAGTTTGTCACATAAAATCGGTGACATCTTTTTTTCAAAAAGTTCACATGTTTTTTGTGCAAATGTACATATAAAATACATCATTTTTACATTTTGGCCATATAAAAACAGAAAAACTCGCCTCAAATTGCTTTGAAACGAGTTTTTGTTTTGTTTTTTAATTATTCAACTGTGACAGATTTTGCAAGGTTTCGAGGTTTGTCAACGTCTAAACCTTTTAAGCAAGAAGTATAATAAGCCAAGAATTGTAATGGAACAATTGCTTTTAGTGGTGCAAAGATATCTGCTGCACAGTTAAGTACTAGTTTTTCATCATATGCATCTTCAGGTATTTGCACACCATCTAATGTAATAACCGTTACTTTACCACCGCGAGCTGTAACCTCTCTAATATTAGAGATAGTTTTTTGCGCTAGTCTTTCATCAGTAACAAGTGCTATGACAGGTGTTTCATCAGTTATTAATGAAAGTGTACCATGTTTTAATTCGCCTGCGGCGTATGCTTCACAGTGCACATATGAAACTTCTTTAAGTTTTAAAGCCGCTTCAAGTGCAAGATACGAATCAAGCCCACGACCAATATAGAACATGCTATGTGCATTTAAGAAGCCTTTTGCAATTTCTTTGCATTGTTCTTGTAGCTCAAATGTTTCGCCAAATGTTTTAATTGTTTCTAAAAAGGTATCTATAAATGTTTTAGCTTCATCTTTTGACATTACACCATTAGCCATTGCAAGTTTTACACCCATTAAATAGAACAATGAAACTTGCACAGAAAACGCTTTTGTACTTGCAACTGCAATTTCAGTTCCAGCGTATGTATACATAACGTTGTCAGCCTCAAGTGCAATTGCTGAGCCTTGAACGTTAACAATAGCAAGGTTTGGCACGTTTTTCTCTTTGGCTAATTTTAATGCAGCTAGTGTATCAGCTGTTTCGCCAGATTGTGAAAGCACAATTACTAAATCCTTTTCAGATAAAACTGGTGGATTATAGCGGAACTCTGATGCAATAACTGGGAAAACATTTATGTTTGCTATGTTGCGTAATACTTGCCCGCCTAGCATACCAGCATAGTAAGCAGTGCCACAAGCAACTACATATATATTATTATAACCTGTGAAGAAATCCTCGCTGATCTTATCAGCTGCAAAAACAGGTAGGTTTTCATCAGAAATGCGTGGGGTAACTGTTCTTTCAAGTGCAACTGGTTGGTCGAAAATTTCTTTTAACATGAAATAATCGTAACCACCTTTTTCAGCGTTTTCTACTGTAAGTGTTGAAACACTTATAGTTTTTGATATAGGGTTTTTATCCATATCATAGAATTTTTCTTCGCCGTTTGCAAGGTGAGCAACTTCGCCTTCTTCTAATGTATAAAATTTATTTGTGTATTTTAAAACAGCAG
>CAYJJL010000189.1:0-4332 GCA_964370455.1 uncultured Faecalibacterium sp. | reverse complement strand
AACCTCTGCAAAATTTTTTATCATCTCTTTTATAACAATATTTTTATCGCTGTTATCTTTGCACGTGCTTGTAAATAATGTTTGGTTTGGGTTATTACTTGTTTTATTTAACAAGTTTAAAATATCTGCGCCTGCGTTTATAACTTCGTTTGTGCTTAATAAACCCCAAACAAATTGGTCTAGCAAGTGTGCATATAAAGAGGCGTATGTAACAAAAACATCATCTAAAATTATTTTTTCTAAATCACATAAAAATAAAGCTTCATCAATAATCTCGTTAAAATTTTCGCCTTTTTCTTCACATTTATTTTTAGCAATGTTTAAAATATAATCAGCCTTTAAACCAAAGCGTGCAAGCCTTGCGGTAACATTGTGCTGTGTGCTTGGTGTTAAGTTACACTGTTTTTCAAGGCTTTCTTTAACTGCTTTTTTTACTGTTTTGCCTACTAGCTCCCCTATTTTGGTGTGTGTACCTGTATATGTTAATTTTAAAGGTGAGTTTGGGTCGCACACCACAATTATGCTATCGGTGCCAGTGCCAGTTGCAAGCCCTTGGCTGTGCGTGCACGCAACTAAAAGCTCCTGTGCGGCTGAGGTTTTTGCCTCGGTGCAAGGTATCATAACATTTGCAAGTGCACCAGTAGGCAAAGCACAGTTTAAAACAATAATTATATTTATTGTGCCGTTTGGTGGGGTGTCCTCACCCTCAACAAAACATGCGCTATCACAAGCACGTGTGCCGTTTGTAAGCATACCAGCAGTAACAATTGCAGTAACTTCAAGCTCGTTATAATTTTCGGTGGCTATGGCAAGGCTTGTTATGTGTGCAGCTGTAATCATGCCAGATGTTTTGTGTGGGTTAAGCTCCAAACTTTGTGATAAAATTTGCATGTGCTCTTGGTAATTATCGGAGTATATAACATAATCTTTGCCATCGTCCGTTTTGCAATCTTGGTTAAAAACGGCAGTTAAATCTTGGCGAAACCCTCCGTTAAATTGTGAGGTCGAAACAACATCTCGCACTGATGGAAATTTTACTATAACACTTTTTTTATAAACGCTAACTTGCTCGCCACCTTGCAAAGTTTTTATAAACACAAAAATAACTCCTTAAAGTTTGTAATTTTTAGATTTAAAAGCTACTTCGTCAACACCTGCTTGCATGTTTAAATATAGCGAGAGGTAAAAAAAGTAGTTTGATAATAAACCTAAAAAATCATGCAATAAATTTGGTACTTCATGCCCTAGCCTTTGCTGGGCATAAGCTAGGCGTGATAACCCTTTAAAATTATTTCTAATTATATGTGCGTATGATGCACTTTGGCAACCAAGCGGTACAACAAACATTTCACAGCGGCCTTTTGTAGCTGTTTTTAAACGCTCGTATGCTTTAAAAATAGTGTCAAATTCATCTTGCCCCATACTTAAAAAAGTACGTAAAGTGGGGTTTAAATGGTAGACTGTTTCGGTTATAAAGCGTAGTTCTTTGTTTAAAGCTTCGTCGCTTATAAGGCTAATAAGGTAGCCTATTTTACTTGCAATTTCGTCAGACATTATCTCAAAATCACACGCTAAAGTGGTTTTTGGGTCTTCAGCTAAAAAAGAGTAAGCCTCGTATTTGCTTTTATACATTAAAAATTTCCTCCAGCGGTGTGTTTAATTTTTTTAGGTATCCAACAACATCAAAATCATAAGTATTTTTTAGATGTTTGCTTGTGGCTAAGTTTTTGTGGCCATTCATTACAATTTCGCCATTTTTTAAAAATAAAACTTTTTCAAAAAAATTTAGCGCCAAAGAAATATCATGCAAAACAGCAATTACAGAGTGCTCCTTGCTTTGTGTCCAATCCTCTAAAAAGTTAAATAATTCCATTTGGCTTTTCATGTCCAGGTGGTTTGAGGGTGCGTCCAAAAGTATAATTTTTGGTTCTTGCGCAAGCGCCCTTGCAAGCATTACTTTTTGCATTTGCCCACCAGATAAAGTCGAAATTTCTCTATCTTTTAAATTGGCAATGCCAACTGTTTCAAGGCAGTGCATAACGTAATCTTCGTGTGTTTTATCTGGTTTTGCAAAAATCTTTTTTGGTAGCTTAACATATCGGCCAAGCATAACAGTTTCAAAAACAGTGTATGAAAAATAAACGTTAGAGTTTTGAGATAAAATTGCAATAGTTTGCCCAAGCTCAAAAGGCTTTGTTTCGCTAACTTCTTTATCAAATAATTTTATGCTACCACTATAAGGCACAAGCCCACTAATGGCTTTTAAAAGCGTAGTTTTGCCACAACCGTTTGAACCTAAAATACAAAGATTTTCGCCTTTTTTTAATGTAAAATCTACCTTGTTTATAACAGCGGCTTCGTCATAGCTGCAAATTAAATTATTAACTTTAAGCATAACATCACCCTCTTTGTTTTTTTGCAAAAAATACGTATATAAAAAACGGCGCACCTATTAAAGCTGTAACAGAGCCAACTGGTAAATCTATAGGGTTTAAAATTATGCGTGCAATAATATCACAGCTAACCATAAAAACACCACCAAAAAGCGCAGACATAGGCAAAACTATAACATCCCTCGAGCCAAAAATACGGCGCACCACATGTGGTGCTATTAAATCAATAAAACCTATAACGCCAACAAATGCTATGGCAACACCAGTTAAGGCTGCCGCAGAGGTTAGCAAAACCCATTTTGTTTTTTTAACGTCAACACCCATTGAAAACGCCTGTTGCTCGCCAAAAGTCATCATATCAAGCTCACGTGATTTAAAAATTAGCACTAAAATACCTATTATAGAAAGCACAGTTATAACAGCAAGCTCGCTAGGTTGTTTGCCTGAAAAACTGCCCATTTGCCTGTAAACAAGTTGTTGCATGCCATCTTTTGAAAGCGAGTTAATAACAGATATCATTGCATTTAAAAACAGCGAAAACACCATCCCAACAAGTACAATGGTGTAGTTTTGCATATTTCTATCAATGCGTGAGGCAATTAAAACTGTTAAAATAACGGTTAATATACCAGATATCATACCAAAAAAAGGTATGGTAAATATACCAAAAAATGAAACATGAAATATAATAATGATGCCAGCAGCAACAGATGCACCAGCCGAAACACCTAATGTGTAAGATGAAGCAAGCGGGTTTTGCAGTACGGATTGCATAGTGCTACCCGAAACTGCTAAAGCACCGCCAACAACAAATGCCATTAAAGTGCGCACAGTGCGTAAATTCCACACAATGCTAATATCGGTGTCAGAAACGCTAGGTATAAGCTCAACATTAAACAATTTATGTAGCATAATGTTTGCAACCTCCCACGGTGGGATAAATGTTGAGCCTATGCCTATGCCTAGTAAAATAGCTAATATAGAAAACAACACGGCTAAAATTATTTTTAGGCTAAGTGTCATTTTTAAAGCTTTGCGCATAATTATTCACCAAAAATTTCAGGGTAAAGTGTTTTAGAAATTTGGTCTAAACCTGTTAGTATGCTTTGGTTTGGTAGAGAAGTTGTCATGTTATCAACAGAGTAAACATGGCCCTCTGCAACAGCGCTAACAGCATCCCAGCCGTTTCGTGCTTTTATTTCGTCAAGTGGTGCTTCAATGTAATCAACGTTAGAAATAATAACTTGTGGGTTTTTAGATAAAATCAATTCATCGGTAGGTGCAACCCAACCCTCAGAATCAGCAAATATGTTAACACCGCCACAAATTTCAATCATTTCGTGTAGGTATGTGTTTGCGCCTGTTGTATACATGTAAGGTGCTGCTGCAATTTCAAAATAAACAGTTTTCTTTTCTTCAATATCTGCTGTTTTTGCTGATATTTCCTCTACAGTTGCTTTCATGTTATCAACAATTTCAGTAGCTTTTTCTTCTGCTTTTAAAACAGTACCAATTAGCTCTATACTATCGTAAATTTCAGCTATGTTTGCAGCAGTTGGTATTTCAACAACTGTTGTACCTGTTTTACGTACTTCTGCAAATGGGTCGCTTTGGCCATCGCCTGTTATGCCAGAGCTAATTATTAAATCAGGTTGCATTGCAGTAATGCTTTCAATATCAGGGTTCATCATTTCAAGTATTTCAACGTTTTCAGGCAAGCCTTCAGTTGTATCAACAGATGTAACAGCGATTATTTTATCGCCATAGCCTAGTTCTATTAAAATTTCAGTGATAGATGGTGCGTAGGAAATAATTTTTGTGTATTCGTCCTTAAGCTCAATTGTGTTGCCAGCAAGGTCTGTTAAAGTAGTTGCTTCAGCTTCGGTAGCTTCTTCAGAGCTAGCCGCTTCGCTAGAACTAGCAGTAGCCTCAGAGCTTG
>CAYJJL010000188.1:2163-4346 GCA_964370455.1 uncultured Faecalibacterium sp. | reverse complement strand
TACGGAGATGAAGAGATTTGAACTCTTGCACCGGTTGCCCGGCCTACCTGATTTCGAATCAGGACCCTTCGACCACTTGGGTACATCTCCAAATTATTATTTTTTAGTAGCTTTTAGTGATTTTTTAGCAGCTACTTTTGCCTGTTTTTAGGCTTGTTTTAAGGCATTTCTCAGAATGTTTTTCGGATAACTGTGAGCAAACTGTGAGCAAAACGCAAAATTTTCGCATCAAAAAACACCACAAAAACAACGTAGATGCGTTGAAAAATGGCACTTTTGGTGCGACTGCACCTTGCACATTTCGAGTGCGGACTCTTCGACCACTTGAGTACATCTCCAGATTATTAATTTTGGGGTAGTTATCTTTTTTGTTTTAATATCACTCTCATAATATTTTTTGGATAACTATGCGTAAAACTACAAGCAAAAATTTATTTTGTGTAGCGAGAAAACCGCATTGTTATATACAAAATAATTACAATTAGCTAACTTTAGCTATTATACCAAAAGGCACAAAAGCTGTCAATGTTTATGCAAGTTTGTTTTTAGTTAATCCTAATATCACTCAAAAAAACTTTATAAAAATCTTGTTCTAGTTAAAAAAACTGAATATCTTGCTAAATTCCCAAAACGTTTGCAATTGCAACACGCAAGTGCTATAATAACTTTATAACACTTATAAAAAAACAGGAAATAGCTTTTTTCTTGAGAAAGGTTAAATATATGCATAGCTTTGTTAAAAAGGATAGTAAAACTAGCTATATCTATACAGTTGAAACACGCTGTATAGGTTGTAATAAATGTATATCCAAATGTCCTACAAAGGCAAATATTGCCTACTGGGAAAACAGCAAAAATATTGTAAATATTAAACCTGGCTTTTGTATTTCCTGCGGCGAGTGTATATCAATTTGCGACCGTAAAGCAAGGGTTTATTATGATGATATAACTTTGTTTTTTAATGCGCTTGAAGATGGCCACGAGCTTTCGCTTGTAATTGCGCCTGCTGCGCACTTGAACTTTAAACAGCTACCAAACTTAATTGGCTATTTAAAAGCTAAAGGCGTAAAAAATGTTTACGATGTTTCGTATGGGGCAGATATTTGCACTTGGGCGTATGTAAAACATATACAAACTACTAAACCCAAAACGCTTATTGCACAGCCATGTCCTGTTGTTGTGAGTTATATTGAAAAATTTCATAGCGAATTAATTGATTACCTCTCCCCTGTGCAAAGCCCTGTTAATTGCCTAGCTACATATTTAAAAAAATACGAAAACCTTACAGATGATATTGCATTTTTATCACCTTGTATAGGTAAAACACGTGAATGTAATGATAAAAAAACCAAACGTGTTTTAAAATATAATATCACTTTTGCAAAACTACAAAATTATATAGAAAAAAATGGTATAAACCTTAACGATTACCCTGCAACTAACTTTGATAGCGTTGCAAGCTCTATAGGTTTTGCATTTCCTCGCCCTGGTGGCTTAACTGAAAATATTAAACTGCACCTTGGCGATAATGTTTGGACAAAACAAATTGAAGGTATTTTTAAAATTGAAGATTACTTTGAACAATACCTTCAAGATATAAACGATGATAACCCTGTGCCATTGATTATCGATGCGCTTAACTGTGAGCATGGTTGCAACCTTGGTACTGGTTGCACTAAAGAGATATCATACAACTATATAGATAACTCCATAAACGAGCGCAAAAACAAAGTTACACCAACTAATACCGAAGAATTAATGCGATTTTTTAATGAAAAACTATCCATTGATGACTTCTTGCGTGGTTACACCGATAGAAGCCTTGATTATGCTATGCCAACTACTATTAATATAGAACCTGTTTTTATCAGCCTTGGTAAATTTACCCGCGAAGAACGCACAGTAAACTGCTTTTCGTGCGGATACGGTAGCTGTTATGATTTTGCAGTTGCAGTTGCAAATGGAGATAACCACATAAATAACTGTCGCAACTTTTTGCTTGAAAAGTTTGCCTCATTAAGCACAATAGATTCGCTTACAAAAGTATTTAACCGCTATAGTTACTCTGAACTTTTAA
Organism: uncultured Faecalibacterium sp.; assembly: GCA_964370455.1. Lineage (GTDB taxonomy): Bacteria > Bacillota > Clostridia > Oscillospirales > Ruminococcaceae > Faecalibacterium. The sequence goes on along the minus strand of CAYJJL010000188.1, from coordinate 2,269 downwards.
CCTCATTAAACGATACTCACCCAGATATTTTAGGCGTACTTTTTGTGGATATAAACAAGCTAAAAGAAACAAACGATTTAAAAGGCCATGATGCTGGCGATGAATT
>CAYJJL010000188.1:0-2063 GCA_964370455.1 uncultured Faecalibacterium sp. | reverse complement strand
TAAACAAGCTAAAAGAAACAAACGATTTAAAAGGCCATGATGCTGGCGATGAATTTGTTATTATAGAAAAATGTATAACAGAAAAAACATTTGAAGACAAAATAACAAACTTAAAAGCTTTGCTCGCAAATGATGAAAAAGTTGATTTATCTTTAGGTTTTGCTTTTAGTAGGTCTGCTAATACACTTAACGACAGTATCAGCGAAGCGGAAAAAAACATGTATCTCGACAAAGCTGAATATTACACCAAAAACCAAAAATATGACAGACGCAGATAATAAGGTGCTATTGCATTTAATAAGCTCTAAAAATTTATAAAAACTCGCTTGCAAATTTATCCCACAAAAACATGGATAATCGTGCTTGCAAAAATTTTTATTTGTTTTGATTTAAGAGCTGTTAAATGCAACCGCACCTTATTTTGTTTTTTACACACCAGGTTAAAAAAACATCTTTTACATAAAAATTTTTAACTATTTGCTCAAAATTTTTGTAAAAAAATAAAAATTTTACTTTAAAATAACGAAAAACGTCGAATAAATATATTATGTAGGCACTTTTTGTGTATAACCATACACTACATATAGTCCATACCCTTAATTTTTACTTTTACACCACTATCTATAGCTAAAAATTAATACAAAACTCACGCTGCAATTCACCTACCTAAAGCGCTATTTATCAGTTCGTAACTCGAATTATTCCCCCTACGCTCTACAGAAAGGACACCAAAATGAAATCAATAAAAAATAAAATTTTGCTATTATTTATGCCTATAGTATTAGCTAGCATACTTATTATTGGTTCTATTTCAATCGCTGGGCTTTATAACAGCACAATGTTTGCACTAGAAGAATCTATGAATTCTACCATAGATGTAGCAGCAGACAAAATTTCGCTACAATTAAATACATATAAAGACGTAGCGTATCAGCTTTCCATAGACCCTACTTTCACACAGGAAATACCTGAAACTGACGAAACAACTGACGATGGCAAAACTGCGGCACAAGTAAAAGCTGAAATTTTATCTTACTTTGATGTTATCAAGGCAAAGCACTCTTATATTGAATCTTTACAGGTGTTTGATGCTGAGGGTAATGCGCTTTCGTTGCCAATTAATGCAGCAAGTGAGATTTACTTTACACAGCCTAGAGATACGGGTGTAGCATATATCACCGACCCTATCCTAAGCCCTGAAACAAATATGCTTACCACTGCTATATCTGCACCTATAATGAAAAACGGCCAGTTTTCTGGTGTGGTTTTATTTGCAGTTAACCCTGAAATATTCTCAGAATTAGTTTCCTCCATTGCAGTTGGCGAGGGTAGCACAACATCAATAATTAATAGCCAAGGCACAACTATTGCTTATAACGATACTGCACTTGTGCAAGCACAATATAACACCACAGAAGAAGCTAAATCCGACCCATCTCTTACAGAGCTTGCCGCCGCTGAGCAAAAACTTGCAAATGGTGAGACTGCTTTTGGTGAAGTATCTTGGGCTGGTGTAAACCAATTTATTGCGTACACTCCTATACCTGATTCTAACGGATGGGGCGTATATGTTTTAGCGCATAAAGATAATTTCTTATCCCACATGACAAGCTCTATTATAATAATTGCAATTGTTAGCGTTATTTTATTGTTAATATCCGTTATAATAGTTTCTAAACTTGCAAAGGGCATTTCTGCACCTATTACCCTATGCGCAGATAGACTCAATAAAGTTGCAAATGGTGATTTAAAATCCCCAATGCCTGAAATTACAAGCAATGACGAACTTGGTATACTTGCAAGCTCCACTGCTAAAATAGTTGATTCCATAAGCACTATTATAGTAGATTTAAACCAAGCTTTAGATAAAATTGCTTCTGGTAACTTTGATGTCGATAGCACAGCTGCAGATTACTATGTCGGCGATTTTGAAGCGCTATTTGTTGCTATGGAATCCATTATTACTAAACTTTCATTTACCATACACAGCATAGGCGATGCTTCTGATAAAGTTAACCTTGGCAACTACCAAATTGCTGATAGCTCGCAAACTTTGGCAAATG
>CAYJJL010000187.1:0-4368 GCA_964370455.1 uncultured Faecalibacterium sp. | reverse complement strand
TTTTTAATTAGATAAATATAATAGTGAGGTTTATATGAAACACGCATTTTTTGAATTTTTAAATTCATCAGTTAGCCCTTTCCACGCTGGTTCAAACGTGGAAGAGCTTTTAATTAAAGCTGGCGCAACCTATTTACCAGAACAAAACGAATGGGATATGCAAGCTGAAAAACTATATTACACAAAACGCAATGGCACTAGCTTAATTGCATGGCGCATGCCTCGAGAAAAATGCAAGGCTTACCGTATGGTTGCTAGCCATAGCGACAGCCAAACTTTCCGCTTAAAAACCACTGACAACTCAGATAAAAACTACGCAAAAGCAATTACCGAGGCTTACGGTGGCACTATATACGCAACATGGTTTGATAGACCCCTTGGCTTTGCAGGGCGAGTTTTAGTTAAAACTGGTGGCAAAAACATCAAACTCGAAAGCCGTTTAGTGCAATCAAAAGAGGCTACTTTTTGCATACCAAGTGTTGCGATACATTTTAACCGCGAGGTTAACACTGGTTTTAAATATAACGCACACGTTGATTTGCAACCAATATTTGGTATGGCTGGCGCAAGTTTAAAAGATTATATCGCAAAAAAAGCAAAGCTACGCAAAGGCGAAGAAATTTTATCGCAAGACCTTGTTTTGTACCCTATGCAAGATGCCATCACTTTTGGCCCTGATGAGGATTTATTCCTTGCGCCACGCATAGATGATTTAGCTTGCGTTTACACAAGCTTGCAAGGTTTTATAAATGCAAAAACTGCCAAAAACATGGGTGATGTTTATTTTGTATTTGATAATGAGGAGGTTGGCTCTTCCTCAAGGCAAGGCGCTAGTGGCACTTTTGCAACCGATGTTTTATCACGCATTGAAAAAGCCTTTGGTATGTCCGCTGAGCACGCTGTTAGCGCGCGTACAAGCAGTTTATTATTAAGTGCAGACAATGCACACGCAACACACCCAAACCACGCAGAAAAAAGCGATGCTGCACACCCTATAAAAATGGGCGAGGGTGTTGTTATGAAATATAACGCTAGTGGGCGATACACAACAAGCGCATTAACAGGCGCACTTTTTACAGAAATTTGCAAAACTGCCGATGTTAATTTACAAATATTTTATAACCGTGCAGATGTACCTGGTGGCAGCACACTTGGCAATTTGTTAAGCCACCACCTAGCTGTACCTATGGTTGATATAGGCTTGCCACAACTTGCCATGCACTCAGCTGTTGAAACGGCTAGTTTAAAAGACGTAAACGCAATGACAACTGCAATAACAACTTTTTATAGCACCGAGTTTACCCAAACCGAAGATGGCGTGTGGGAAATTTTTGCTTAATTTATTTTTAACAAGGACGTGCCAATGCAAGTTGAACAAAACAAAAATTACTGTGCAAATATAAATTGCAATGATAACACGCCTTGTACCGCTAAACATATAGGGCGCTTTGCACCCACACCAAGCGGACGCTTGCACCTTGGAAACCTTGCGTGTAGTTTACTTGCATGGCTTAGCATAAAACAAAAAAACGGGCACATGATTTTGCGCATTGAGGATTTAGACACTGCACGTTGCACGCAAAAGGATTCGGATTTTGCCGCAAATGATTTAGCTTTTTTAGGGCTAGATTGGCAAGAGGGTGCAAAAATAGGTGGCAATCACGAACCATATACACAAAGTATATGTGATGATATATATACCAAAAGTTTTAACAAGTTATCGCAAAAAGGGTTAATATATCCTTGTTTTTGTTCTCGCAGTGCTTTGCACAGTGCTAGTGCCCCACATAGAAGCGACGGCACATTTGTTTACCAGGGTACTTGCCACAACCTTAGCGCTACTGAAATAGCACAAAAATTAAAAACCAAATTACCAGCCATGCGCTTAATTGTACCAGATGAAAAACTAACATTTACAGATGGTCACCTTGGCACTTACACTGAAAACCTTTTAACCGATTGTGGTGATTTTGTTTTACGCCGTGGAGATGGCATTTATGCATACCAACTGGCGGTTGTTGTAGACGATGCACGCATGGGCGTAAGCGAGGTTGTGCGAGGTGCGGATTTATTATCCTCCACAGCTAGGCAAATATACCTTTACAGGTTGCTAGGGCATAATGTGCCACGATTTTACCATTGCCCATTGCTACTTGATTATGACGGTAGACGTTTATCCAAAAGAGATGGCGATGATAGCCTTGAAAACTTGGCTTTAAAATATACAGCTGAGGAAATTATAGGTAAACTAGCCTTTGTTTATGGTTTACAAAACGAACCTACACCACGCACAGCAAGTAGTTTAATTAATGATTTTTCGTGGGATAAAGTACCTATACAGGATTTAAAACTACCTCAAAATTTGTTTTAGTAAAAGTAATTGCAAACGCAATATAAAAAATGATATGGTGCTAATAAGGAGTTTCAAAATGAAAATAGCGCTTATAAGTTGCATGATTTTTTCAAGGCATGTTGCATATTTAACAGTGCATAGCAAAAATGTTGTACATACATTTTTTATTGAGCAAGGCTTGCACGATACACCAAAAAAATTGCAAGAACAATTGCAAGCTACTATAAACAAAATAGAAAAAATGCAAAAAGAAACACCTATAGCTCGCCCTAAATTTGACGCAATTGTATTAGCCTATGGGCTTTGCTCTAATGGAATAGTTGGGCTTCATAGTGAAACAATACCCTTAATTGCACCACGTTGCGATGATTGCATGGCACTTTTTACTGGCTCTCAAAAGCGATACTTAGAAGTTTTTAATAGCCGCAAAGGCATTTATTGGTTTAATAAAGCTTGGGTTGAACAAGGAGCTTTACCAACACAGCAAAAATATGATTTAAAATATAAAACCTACTGTGATATGTATGATGAAGATACAGCAGATTATTTAATGGAAGTTGAAGAAGATTGGAAAGATAAATATGAAAGTGTTTGCTTTATAAAAAGCTCTATATTTGCTGATGAAAATGAGCAAGAGTTAACAAAGCAAGTTGCGCAAGATTACTCTTGGGAGTTTTTTACAACAGAGGAAAATATGGAGTTTTTGAAGGATTTGATAGAGGGAAACTGGACAGACGAAACTAGGTTTTTGCGATGTCCAGCTGGAAATAAAATAGTTGAAGATTTTACTGGCAATAAAATAAAGACTTTAGCTGAAAGAAAGTAGGAGGATTTAATAATGACAAGAGATGTAAGAAAAGTAGTGGTAATTGGCCACAAAAACCCTGATACAGATTCGATTTGTTCTGCAATTGCATATGCAGAGTTAAAAAACAAAACTGGGGAGTTTGTTTGCGAGGCACGCCGTGCGGGTAACATTAGCCAAGAAACTGCATTTATACTTAAAAAATTTGGCTTTAAGGCACCACGTATATGTGCTGACGTTTACCCAAAAATACGTGACGTTGATTATCGCCGTGAAAAAGGTGTTTCAGGTGATTTAAGCTTACGCAAAGCATGGCAAATGATAAGAGATAAAAATTTGCATACATTGCCAATTGTCAACGACAATAAAAAATTACTAGGCATAATTAACGTTAACGACGTTGCTATGGCTAACATGGATGTTTTTGATACAACTGTACTTGCAAAAAGCCACACTAGCTACACAAACATTTTAGAAACATTAGCTGGTACAATGCTAGTTGGTACTGACACTAAAAAAGTTACCCAAGGCCGCATAGTAATAGGCGCAGCTGACCCACATTTGATGGAAAGCGCAATAAAAGAGGGCGATATTGTTATTGTTTCTAACCGCTCTGAGAGCCAAATTTGTGCAATAGAAATGAAAGCAAGCCTTGTTATTGTTTGCCAAAATGCACAAGTTAGCGACATTATACAAAAACTTGCAAGCGCAAGTGGCGTTGATATAATGAGCGTACCTGGCGACACATACACAACAGCAAAACTAATAAGTCAAAGTGCGCCAATATCATACTATATGGTTAAAGATAACATTATGCACTGCACTTTGTTAACACCTGTTGAACAAGTTGAACGCCAAATGGCAAATGTGCGCCACAGCTACTTCCCCGTTTTGGGTGAAAACGGCAAACTTTGCGGTATGATAAGCCGACGCAACTTGCTAAGCGGCCAAAAAAGACGCTTAATTTTAGTTGATCACAATGAAAGCTCGCAAGCTATTGAGGGCTGGGAATCTGCTGAAATTTTAGAGATTATAGATCACCACCGTATAGGAAGCCTTGAAACAGTAGGCCCTGTTTATTTCCGTAATCAACCTGTTGGCTGTACAGCAACTATAATTACACAGATGTATGATGAGGCTGGTGTTGAAATAACAGCACCTATAGCAGGGCTTTTAGTTTCTGCAATTATTTCTGATACATTAATGTTCC
>CAYJJL010000186.1:0-4372 GCA_964370455.1 uncultured Faecalibacterium sp. | reverse complement strand
AAAGTTAACCTTGGCAACTACCAAATTGCTGATAGCTCGCAAACTTTGGCAAATGGCTCTATACAACAAGCTGATTCCATTGATCAACTAAGCTCTAAAATTTCCGAAATATCTGGCAAAATTGTTGAGAGTGCAAACGATGCTCAACAGGCTAAAGTTTCTAACGAAAAATCTCAACTTGCCTTGGGTGAAAGCCATGATCAAATGCGTAACATGGTTTCTGCAATGGGTGATATCAACAAAAAATCCACTGAAATTAGCAACATCATCAAAACTATTGATGACATTGCCTTCCAAACAAATATACTTGCACTTAACGCCGCTGTTGAAGCCGCAAGGGCTGGCAACGCTGGTAAAGGATTTGCTGTTGTTGCTGACGAAGTGCGCACACTTGCAATTAAATCTGCACAATCAGCTAAAGATACAGCAACACTTATCGCCGAAACTGTAACTGTAGTTGACCGTGGTAACAAAATTGCAACTGACACTGCTAGCTCCATAGATACTGCTATACACAACGCAAAAGAGCTAAGCTCATTAGTTGATAGTATAGCCGATGCCTCTGCTTTACAAGCCGAAGGTGCAACACAAGTTAGCGAATTTATTGAACAAATTTCAGCTGTTGTGCAAACAAACTCCGCAACTGCCGAGGAAATTGCCGCAACTAGTGAAGAACTTTCGACACAATCCACCATACTTAAAGATATGGTTTCTGAGTTTACACTTTACCGCAATGCAAACCTCCTAGAAACACCTGAAAAACCAAGCCTTGGTGAGCACTCACCACTTATGCTAGACCAAAACTCAAAATACGATAGCAAATATTAATTGCCAAGTATTTCTTTAACTCTAGCTTGCACTGCTGTATAATCATAACCAGCTTTTGTTAGGCTTTGCCTGCGTGTTGCACCATTGCCCCATTTGCCGCTTATAACTTCACGTGCTAGCTCATCTATTGTTTTGCGCGCACCACTCTCGTTTTTAACGTGGGTGGTGCTTTTTTTGGCAAATAATTTTTCCATCAGTTTGCGTGTTGCACCACCAACACCTGGTATATCTCCGTGTATTATCCCACCAGTAAAACTTGGTGTGTTCGCTGTTTTTTCACCACTCAATATTTTATTAACTTCGTCCGCTATGTAACCAAATTTACTGCCAAGGTAAGGCCCTGGGCAAAGTGTATTTGCAAACCACTTATGCATGGTTAAGTTACCACTTTTATCGCCTGTATAATAAAGGCGTGGTATGCCGTTGCGCTTGCAAATATCTGCACACAGTTCAATAGTTGCCTCTAGCGCTGTATCTCCCACTGGCCAGTTTGGTGCACCACCATTATTTGCTACCTCAATAGTTATAGCTTGGTTATCATTAGTTGGAGAGGACGAACACCACGAGCGGTTTTTTTCCTCACAATACATGCCTATGCGGCCATCCGAACCTACACCATAGTTAGAGCTTGCACGCCTACTTTTAGCGGCAAATATCTTGCCACATTGCTCAACTGTTAAATTGCCAGCCATGTGGTGTATGGTTATTTTTTTAATTTTACCACGACGTGGATTAGTGCTATTTGGTGATATTTTAACATAACTAACTAAGCTACTATTACTCATTATAAATGCTCCTCATTATAAATATATTAATTGTTATATCGTGTTATATATTATATGAGAACAAGTTTTTATATGGCACAAAGCAAAACCGCCAAAAGGTTTTATACCCTTGGCGGTTTTGTTGCTACTGGCTGACATTTTGTTTTTTTATAAGGTTTTGCACACTTTAACTGCAATAAGTTAATAAAAAATATTTTTCATTTTTACAAAATTAATACTCTTTACCCTTGCAAAATATTATGCTTAATTTTAATGATATAAGCCAGCTGAGCACTAGCAAAGCAGCTACACCAGCAATTAATGTATACGTGCTACTATCAGTAGTTTCTACACCAAGATACCATGAAGTTGAAACAAAGGTTATTGCCAAACATCCCATTAAAACAGCAACAACAATTACAAATATTTTTGCTTTTACTGCACCTAATTTAAACTGTGCAGGTATGCAAATTAAAGATACAAAAGTTGATATTGCAGTTATTAAAAAACTAAAAACAATGTTTTCTATAAAACTTTTGCCTAGCAAAGCTAAAATAACACTAGCTAAAAATGCATAAAGCAAGGTAACTGCAACTACTAAAAACGCTGAAACATGCCTTGAAACGGCTATATCTTTTGCGCTAACAGGTGCTATTTTCATCACTACATCCATTTTACCTAAATCATCATACATGCCAAAACTAGGTATTATAATTAAAGGTATTAAACCTACCATTGCAGTGCCAAAAAGGTTAACAAAACCTAATGCCGCATACATAACAGCTAGCATAGCACAGGTTATATATGTAGTTTTTGCCATTATAAAATCTCTTATAATTAAACCTTTCATATTATTTACCCTCTTTTAAAATTGCTTATCTTTGCAAATTTTTGCTGCTATTTTAATAGAAACAATCCATTCGATAATTATAACAGGCACTGCACAGGCCATAAGAATATATGCATACTGTGTGCCAAAGTTAAAAAGCAAAGTTATAGCTCCGCCAAAAAGCATCATTGCCACTACTAAAATCACCATACTAAAAATACGAGCTTTTTCTACACCAAACTTCATTTGCATAGGTATAAGCACAGGTGCAACCAACAAACCAACAGCTAAAGTAACCATACTAGCAACTAAGTTTGTCATAAAATCGCTACTTGCTGTAAGGGTCATTGCAAAAGATATCGCCATACAAATCACTAGCGTCAACGCAAAACTCATTAAAATCGTTGTATAGCGTGCCATCGCAACATTTCTTGAGCTTACTGGTGTTGTGCGCACAAAGCGATCGAAATTTGTTTTTTCATCTTGCGCAAAAAGTGCTGTTACAAACATCAAGGGCAACACACCCATTATGGAAGGCCCAATAGTGCTATTTAAAAGCCCTATACCGCCCCAAACTGCAATCATAATTAAATAAGATTTCGCGCTGCTTTTTAACATTAATAAATCCTTTATAACTAAACCTTTCATTGCTTTTGCCCCCTTATAAAGTTTATCATTATATCCTCAATAGTGGTGTGCTCTGTAATTGTTCCACTTGGCAATTCAGCACGTTTTACTAGAGCCTGTGCGCCATAAGTGTTTTCAGTTTTGTTTATAATTGCGTTATTATCTAGCGAGTTTAAGAGCTCTTTTGTACATTTAACAACGGCATATTTATTTAAAAGTTCGTCTTTTTCCTCGCTAAATAAAATTTTGCCGTGAGAGATGCAAGTTATATAATCACAAATTTTTTCAAGGTCGCTCAAAATATGTGAGGATATTAAAACACCATTATTTTCGTCTTGTATAAAATCTAAAAATATTTCAAGCACTTCTTCCCTAGCCATTGGGTCAAGGCCACTTGTTGGTTCATCTAAAATTAAAAGTTTGCTACCGTGTGAGAGCGCAACTGCTATTGAAAGCTTCATTTTCATGCCTTTTGAGTATTCTTTCATGTTTTTACTTGGCAAATCAAACTTTTTTAAATACATATTAAACTTTGTGCTATCCCATGTTTCATAGGTATTTTTCATTATTAGCTCAATATCTTTGGGTTTCATCAACTCCATAAAGGCAAAATCCTCAAAAACTACGCCTATATATTCTTTTATATCCTTATTTATTTCTAAATCGCTTTTACCTAAAACTTCAACCTCGCCACCATCTTTTTTTATAAGTTCTAAAATCAACTTTATAGTAGTGCTTTTACCAGCGCCATTTTCGCCTATAAGCCCCATTATAGCGCCCTTTGGCAAAGTTAAATCAACGTTTTGCAGTTCAAAATCTTTAAATTTTTTGTTTAATTTTTCCACTTTAAGTATATTTTGCATGATTTATTCCTCCTCGTAGATAGTTTTGAGCATTTCTTGTAGTTCGTTTAAACTTAACCCACACATAGCGCTTAGTTTTGCAATTTCTTGCATATGTTCTTCAATTTGGCGCAGGTGTTGCTCTTTTACAATTTCTAGGTTTTTTTGTGCAACAAAGCTCCCTTTGCCTGTTTGAGATACAATAAAGCCGTCACGTTCTAGCTCCTCGTATGCTCGCTTTGTTGTTATAACACTAATGCGCAACTCTTTTGCGAGCATTCGCATTGATGGCAAGGCATCACCCTCTTTTAAATTGCCAGATAAAATTTGCGTTTTTATTTGTGTATACACTTGCTCGTAAATTGGCTTTTCGCTACTATTGCTAACTATAATTTGCAAACTGTGCACCTCCTTTTGGTATATTGTATATACTCATTATATACAATATACACGTTAGTGTCAATGTACAAAATCAACAAAAA
>CAYJJL010000185.1:0-4399 GCA_964370455.1 uncultured Faecalibacterium sp. | reverse complement strand
GTGTTTTAGCTGAAAACCGCCAAAATATAACTCTATGTTTAAATTAATAATAAATTAAATTATTTGCTTTTGTTTTGTATTGATGCAAGCAAGCCACCAGCTTTAATAATTTCTTGTATAAATGGTGGGAATGGCTCTGCTGAATATTCAACGCCAGTGGTTTCGTTTATAATTTTGCCAGTGTCAAAATCAACACTTACTGTTTGCCCTGCTACAATTGCATCAGCCGCCTCTGGGCATTCCAAAATTGGCAAACCGATATTTATGCTGTTGCGGTAAAAAATACGTGCAAAGCTTTTTGCAATAACACATGAAATGCCGCTAGTTTTAATAACAAGTGGTGCATGCTCACGAGAGGAGCCACAGCCAAAGTTCCAGCCGCCTACCATTATATCGCCATCTTTAACGTTTTTTACAAAATCTGCGTCTATATCTACCATGCAGTGCATAGCAAGTTCTTTAGCATCTTGGCTGTTTAAGTAGCGTGCTGGTATGATAACATCTGTGTCAACGTTATCACCATATTTAAAAACTAATCCTTTTGCGTTCATATTAATTCTCCATTCTAGCTTTATATGTTGCGAGGGTCGGTAATATAACCTGTAATTGCACTAGCAGCAGCAGTAGCAGGGGAGGCAAGGTAAACCTCACTATTTATGTGCCCCATGCGCCCTACAAAGTTGCGGTTAGTAGTTGCAACACAGCGCTCTCCCTCTGCAAGTATACCCATGTGCCCACCTAGGCAAGGGCCACAAGTTGGGGTGGAAAGCACGCAACCTGCATCTACAAAAGCTGTTGCATAGCCACGTAGTATACATTCTTTATATACGTCCATAGTACCTGGGATAATAATTACACGCATGTGTTTTGCTACTGTTTTGCCGTTTAAAATTTCAAAAGCAGCTTGCATATCTTCAATACGGCCATTTGTGCAAGAGCCAATAACAACTTGGTCTATTTTAATATCACTGCCCTTGCTGGCTGGGTGTGTGTTTTCTGGTAGGTGTGGGTAGCTAACAGTTGGTACAAGTGTGCTTAAATCAATATTAATAACTTCATCATACTCAGCGTCATCATCAGCTACAAATATTTTTGGTTCGCGTTTGCTACGGCCTTTTAAGTAGCTAAGCGTAACTTCATCAACAGGGAATATACCGTTTTTTGCACCAGCTTCAATAGCCATATTACAAATACATAGGCGGTCGTCTATCGTTAAGTTTGCAACACCCTCGCCTGTAAATTCCATAGAACGGTAAAGCGCACCGTCAACGCCTATCATACCAATTATATGTAGGATTAAATCTTTGCCAGAAACACGCTCAGGCAATTTGCCAGTTAGCTCAAATTTCATTGCAGATGGCACTTTAAACCAAACTTGGCCTGTTGCCATAGCCGCAGCCATATCTGTACTACCGCTACCTGTGGAAAAAGCACCCAAAGCGCCATATGTGCAAGTGTGGCTATCTGCGCCAATAATACAATCACCAGCGGTAACTATGCCTTGCTCTGGTAAAAGTGCATGTTCTATGCCCATTTTGCCAACGTCAAAAAAGTTTAAGATGTCGTATTTATCCGCAAATTCACGGCATTGTTTGCTTTGCTGTGCACTTTTAATGTCTTTGTTTGGTGTAAAGTGGTCTAGCACTATTGCAATTTTTTCTTTGTGAAAAACACTGTCAAAACCAGCTTTGTTAAACTCGTTAATAGCAACGGGTGTTGTGATATCGTTGCCTAAAACAATGTCTAAATCAGCGTTGATTACCTGGCCAGCTTTTACGCTTTCAAGGCCAGAGTGTGCGGCTAAAATCTTTTGTGTTAATGTCATGCCCATTTTTTTGAAACCCTCTCTATTTGTTATTGATTGCTGAAACTAGTGCGTGTATACCCGAAACTATAATGTCGGTATCTGTGCCAGCACCCCAAGTAGTAGTGCCATCAGCCCAAGTTAAGCTAACGTATGAAGCTGCACGGCTAGATGTACCACTATCAAGGCTGTGCGCGGAGTAATGGTCGAGGGTAAAGTTTTGCCCTGTTAGGTTTGCTATTGCATCGGCAACAGCATCAAGGCGACCATTACCTCTGCCATCGACTGTTATAGTTTGCCCGTTCATGCGTACTGTGACAGCGGCTTTTATGCCGTTGCTTTGTATAAAGTGCGCTTCTTTAACGGTGATAGGGTCTGTTTTATCAAGGAATGTTTGAGCAAATACGCCATAAACCTCTGAAATCGAAAGTTCTTTATGCTCTTTATCGGAAACAGCTTTAACAGTGTAGCCAAGTACTTCACGCATTTTAGCTGGTAAATCAAAGCCGTAGTTTTGTTCAATAATAAAGCCAATGCCACCTTTGCCACTTTGGCTGTTGATGCGTATAACGTCAGCATCATATGTGCGCCCAATGTCGTGTGGGTCAATAGGTATGTAAGGGCAAGTCCAGCGGCTTTCGCCACTATCTCTATGGTGAACCATGCCTTTTGCAATAGCATCTTGGTGGCTACCAGAGAATGCTGCAAAGTTTAAAGCACCAGCATAAGGTGCACGGTCATGCACACGCATACGTGTTACACGCTCATAAACCTCACAAATTGCAGGCATGTTAGAAAAATCAAGTTTAGGGTCAACGCCGTGGCTGTAAAGGTTCATAGCAAGTGTGATAGAATCCACGTTGCCAGTACGTTCGCCATTGCCAAATAGGCAACACTCAACACGCTGTGCGCCAGCAAGTACAGCAAGTTCAGCATCGGCAACAGCTGTGCCACGGTCGTTATGAGGGTGAACACAAACCACAACAGCATCACGATTATGCAAATGTTTTGACATATATGCAACTTGGTTAGCGTAAACGTGAGGCATACTCATTTGCACTGTTGCAGGTATGTTTATAACCATAGGTTTATCTGGTGTTGGTTGCATAATATCAATAACTGCGTTACAAACTTCAAGCGCATACTCAGGCTCGGTGCCTGTAAAGCTTTCAGGGCTATATTCAAAACGGAAGTTACCTTTAAATTCTTCGCTCATAGCTTTAACAAGTTTTGCGCCGTCAGTTGCAATTTTGCAAATTTCATCCTTAGATTTATGAAAAACTTGCTCACGCTGTGCAACACTTGTTGAGTTGTAAAAATGTATAATTGCGCTAGGTGCGCCTTCGCAAGCTTCAAAAGTGCGGCGTATTATATGTTCGCGGCACTGTGTTAGCACTTGTATAGTAACATCGTTTGGTATCATATCTTTTTCAATAAGTGTGCGCAAAAACTCAAACTCGGTGTCACTAGCAGCAGGGAAGCCAACTTCAATTTCTTTAAAACCAACTTTAACAAGCATGCTAAAAAACTCTAGTTTTTCTTCAAGGCTCATTGGTATTATAAGTGCTTGGTTGCCGTCGCGTAAATCCACGCTACACCAAGTTGGTGCTTTTTCGATATGGTCTTTTTTAACCCAGCTATCATATTCGTCGGAAACAGGGTAATAACCAGGGGCGTACTTTGCAAAATTCATCATTGTGGTAGGTCTCCTTTTTTAATATAAATTGTTAAAGCATGTGCGGTTTTGCAAAAGTTTCGGAAAATAAAAAAACTCCGTCCCTCAAGGCAAAAACCTTGAGAGACGAAGTACTAAATACAATTATAGTGCTCCGTGGTACCACTCTCATTGCTACATAAGTAGCCACTTTATACAATCGGCTTAAAAAGCGAATTGTGACCCCCTTAACGGTGGGCGACCGTCAAAGCTTACTAAGTTGAGTTCAGCTTTGCTACTCCGAGGCGAGTTGTGCGAAATTAAGTTTGTTATCTTACACCAACCGATAACTCTCTGTAAAAACGTTAAAACCGCTTTTTCCTCATCAACGTATTTGATATATTGATAAAAGTCTACCATGAAAATAAATGTATGTCAAGACATATTTTTGTAAAATTTTAAGTTAAAAGAATAACAAGAGTAAGCTTTTATAACATTTACGTATATACGTGTATATTTTTTCGTTTATTCATCGGCAGTTTCTAGTTCTGGCGGGGCAACTGTTCCTGCTAAAACTTCACCATTTTCATTTATGCCTCCAAAAAACTTTGCTATTCCTTCAGGTTTAACGTGTAGGCCATCAAAAAAATCAGTGCCCTCAAGGCCTAGTTTAAATGGGTCGTAGCTACCTATAACGGGTATGTTTTCTTTTTGAGCATACTCTAGTATATACGGCTCTATCTCAAAAAAACCTGAAACTTGTTCCATATTCATAGCGCTTTGAAACTCATATGTAAAAGGGTGATATGGCGCTAAAAAAAAGTAAACATTTATATCTTTGGATTTTAAATAATTTACAAATTCTTCAAAAATTTCTGTTTGGGATTTATCAAGTTCAGTATAGCCTATCATGCGCAAAAATGTGCCTGATTGCTCTAGTG
>CAYJJL010000184.1:0-4404 GCA_964370455.1 uncultured Faecalibacterium sp. | reverse complement strand
TGACTTTTCTTAATTATACCGAGGAAAATATACGTGGTATACTAAATTATTGAAAAGATTCAGGTGTAAAAGGTATTGTTACTTTTGGGCTTGGCATGACGTTACGCTATGGCAACAGAGAATATTTTTATAAAAAATTAGATGAGCATTTCCCAGGGTTAAAAAAGCAATATATGCTTAAATATGGTTCAGCTTATGGCATTGGTAGCCCAAATAGCGCAAAACTTAACCGCATGATAAAGCAATTTTGCAAAAAGAATGATATACTATTTGGCGAAAAAGAAGTTTTTGCATATATTTGGGATTTTCCAGAAAAATTTGAGCAACTTTCGTTATTTGATTAATTATTAAGCGTAAAATATGCGCTTGGACGTGAGGTTATTATGGAACGTTTAGATTTATACGATGAAAACAGAAAACCAACAGGCGAAACAATATTGCGCAAAACAGCTAAAAAAACTCCACTAGCAAAAAATAGATTTTATACCATAGTTTTAGTATTTATTCAAAACAGCAAAGGGGAGTTTTTATATCAAATGACTTCCAAAGAAAAAGGCGGATACTATGCAACCACAGGCGGACATGTACAAAGTGGACAAACTAGCCTGCAAGCCATAGTTGCTGAACTTGATGAAGAGCTTGGCCTTGTAATTGGTGAAGATGAAGTGACACTTTTTAAAACATATCATAACGAGCGTGTTTATGTTGATGTTTATTATCTAAAAAAAGATATAAATATCAACGATTTAGTGTATCAAAAAGAGGAAGTCGAATACACTGAATTTTTTAGCAAAGAGCAATTGCTAGAGTTAATTGAAAAAGGCTTGATGCGCACAACAAACATTGGTATTCTACACGAGATATTAGCAAAATATTGCTGATAATACTAAATAAATCATTATAACAAGGTGGCTTTTATGAAACCAAATCCAAATACAATTTACCCAATAAAAGGTATAGATACAGTAACTTACGTTAAGCCAACACTAACAAACCCTAATATAATAGTGGGTGATTTTACATATTTTTCAGATATCGACTTTGAAAAACACGTTATGCACCACTATGATTTTTACGATGATAAGCTAATTATTGGCAAGTTTTGCCAAATAGCAAAAGACGTGGATTTTATTATGAACGGAGCTAATCACCAAATGAACGCTGTTTCGACATTTCCATTTTATATTTTTGATGGGTTTCGGCAAAGTATTCCGCCTTTAAGCGAAATGCCACTAAAAGGTGATACTATAATTGGAAATGATGTTTGGATAGGGCAAAACACCACAATTTTAGCTGGTGTAAAAATAGGCGACGGTGCTATTATTGGAGCTAATAGTCTAGTTGGTAGCGATGTTGAAGCATACTGTATAGTTGCAGGCAACCCAGCAAAACAAATACGCAAACGCTTTGATGATGAGTTAATAGATTTAATGCAAAAATTTAAGTGGTGGGATAAAGACATTGACGAAATAAACGAGTTAATACCAATTTTATCTAACAGCGATTTAGATTATGTCAAAAAAGAAATACAAAAACGAGTGTAAAGCAAGCCTTAAAAGGCAGAATGTAAAACTTATTGACAAATATAAAAAAGGTGGTATACTTATTTTATAATATATACTATTTCGTATAATAACTATTAAGCGAAATACAGGGGATAGAAATAATAGTAATATATGTAGTTTTCTTCAGTTTGATTGTTTTGATTGTTCTGCTTATTATACCTTATAATAATAGCTATTGTTATATCAATTGTTATAAATACTATTATATCTTATTATTATACTTGTTTTGCTTGTATTTTTTTAATAGTGTGTATGCTTATATATTGTTATGTTTTATTCAAGGAGTTTTTATGAGTACTTACTTTAACGCTATTAACCCAGATTTAAACGTTAGGCATGATGATGTTTGCAGCTATGTTAATGATTACTTACATTATGTTGCTGTAATTAAAGGTCATTCTCTGCAAACTGCTTTTAATTATTATATAGATCTTCGTGATTTTTTTAATTTTTTAATTGTGCACCGAGGTCTTTGTTCTGAAGATAATTTAAAAGAATTTCCACAAACTAGCATAGATTTAAACTTTATAAAAAACATCACAGCCAGCGATATTTATGAGTTTTTATATATGTTACAGCGCAAAAAAAACTGCAAAGCTACCACACGCAACCGTAAACTTAGCGCTTTGAGAGGCTTTTTTAAATATATGGTTCAAGGCGTTAGCGTGCTTGCTGTTGACCCTACAGCTAAAGTTGATAGTGCTAAAAATGCTCAAGTTTTGCCAAAACATCTAACCGCTGATGAAGCTGTAACATTGTTAAAAAATATACAAAGTGACTTTTATAGTAGAGATTTTTGCATGATAGTGTTATTTTTAAGCTGTGGTATGCGCCTTGCAGAACTTGTTAAAATAAATATATCCGATATTAAAGATGACACTATTATTTTACAAGGCAAAGGCAATAAAGAACGTACAGCGTATTTAACGCCAATTTGCATTAGTGCGCTTAAAGATTATATACTAGAACGTGCTAAAATTAACAAAATACCAGATACAGATAAAGATACTTTGTTTGTAAGTAAGCGTACTGGCAAAAGGCTTTCGCCAAGGCGTATTGAGCAAATTGTCGAGCGCGCTTTACAAAGTGCTGGGCTTAGTGGTAAAGGATTTTCGCCACATAAATTACGCCATACAGCGGCAACATTACTGTATCAAACTGGTGATGTTGATATTTTAGAGCTAAAAGAGCTTTTAGGGCATGCAAATGTTGCAACTACACAAATTTATACACACTTAAATACAGCATCACTGCGAAAAGCAGTTAATGCATCTCCCCTTTCTAAAATGAAAATCAAACAAGAAAAACCAGATTTAGAAACAGACGACGATTTATAAAAACATTGCTACGCAATAAAAAGCGATATTAAGCAAAATTTATAGTAGTGATTTAAAGTTGTTGTATCTTAATGTGCGCGTTTTACAAGTGCTTAATTGCAGTAGAAGCTAGAGATAACAACACGCATAAAATAAGAAAAAACAGATACTGCCCACGCATTTTTTTAAAAATTTTATTAGCCTTAACAGCCTTTTGCATACAGGTATAATTAAATAATAGCTCTGAATTTTTAGCAGCAGTGATTGCAAACACAGATAAACATAAAAGCAAAACAATATTGCTTAAACCAAATAGTAATATATAATCCATAGCATTTGTAATGCCATTATGTAAGAAGAATGAAATTAAAATAGCGCTGTCAGCTATGCCTTTAAGTATAAAAAAAAGCACAATCAAAGGCACACCCAAGGCACATAATCCGCACAAAAAAAACAAAGTTAATGATAATGATGATACCCATATATTGTAAATTGTTGTTGTTAAAAAGCTACTTGTCTGTAAAAATTCAAAATGACTTGCCACAAACGCATTGAATTGTAAAACACCTGCATCACCCAAAAAACCAAACGCAACACCTGCTAATATAGCACCAATTAAATACGCTGTAAAAAAAAATGTATGGTATTTGATTTTTGTTTTATTCATATACAAGTCTTCGGTAATTTGCTGTGTGTTTTTTATATGTTTTGCTTTAATTTCAGCATCAAAATCATTGTTTGATGCATGTGTGTTGTTTTTTGTGTTTTGGTTTTGCTCATCATCGCTAAAACGCATATTTTCGCCATCGTAATATACGTTTGAACGTTTAAAACCGCTTTGTGTAAAGTTGTTTTGCTTTGCGTCAATTCTGCTGAAATTTTGCCTGTTTGCGTGCGAAAAATAACTATTGTTGCTTTTATAGTTATACGCCTTGTTGCTTTGCATAGTACTACCTTGCGGTGTAGTGACATGTCCGTTTTGATTATAAACCCACATAAAAATCTCCCTTTATTTTTTTACATTAATATTTTACTAGCTTGTAGTTTTATAATCTGCTTTTAGCGAAAATTTTAATAATAATCTAAAAGCAGATTATTTACACTTAAACTCTGTGGTGTTTTTTGCGTTTTTCACGTTTTAAAATACCTATGTAACCACCCATTGCACCACTTAGTAGTAATAATATTGCACGTGCAAATACTACAAATGAAAATACTTGTGCGGAGTTGCAAAAGCTGTTAAAAGCTATAATTAACACAAAGATAACGCCTATTAACCCACCAAAAAGTAAACCATGCCTTTTTTGAAAATATGCTAATAAAGCACCACCAAAAAAGGCACTTGTAGCCAGCGCAAATAGTGAAAAAAATGCATATGTGCCACTTGGTAACATTTGTTTTGTAATAATAAACGCAAACAAAAAGAATAAACCAAAAGCCATTACAGCTGAAACACCTAAAGATATGAGTATATGACGCAATAATACTAAATATGGGTTTGATTTTTTCATGTTTGCCTCCTT
>CAYJJL010000183.1:0-4406 GCA_964370455.1 uncultured Faecalibacterium sp. | reverse complement strand
ATACCTTATATGTACATATTAATTTAATAAGAGGTTTTGTTTAAACATGGAGCAAAAAAACTGTATATTCAAGAAAAATAAAATCAGTGCAGGCACAGTTATATTTGTAGGGGTTGTTGCGCTTTTTATTTTTTTCATAATAGCTATCTTTTACGGTTCAACAAAAATAGCTGTTTCAGATATTCTAAACGCAGTTTTCCATTTTGACAATGAAAATTTGCAACATCTTTTAGTCGTGGATACACGCATTCCCCGCGCTGTTGCGGCGATTTTAGTCGGTGCTGCACTTGCAACTTCTGGCGCAATTATTCAAGGCTTAACTTTAAACCCTTTGGCCGACCCTGGGCTTGTTGGTTTAAATGCTGGCGCTGGTTTTGCATTGGCTATAACATTTGCTTTTTTTCCTCGTATGTCATACACTCAAACTATTTTTTTGTGTTTTTTTGGCGCTATAATAGCAGTTTTAGTAGTGTTTACAATCGCGGCTTTTTCAGGCAATAAAAAATCCCCTATGGGCTTAATACTTGCTGGCGTTGCAGTTAGTACTCTACTAACTGCTCTTAGTCAAGGTATTTCACTTGCATTTGATACAGCACAAGATATCATGTTTTGGACTGTAGGCGGTGTTTCCGCCACCTCGTGGGAGCACATCTCGATAATACTACCTATAGTAATTGTAGCTTTGAGCATAAGCTTTATTGTTTCAGGTAAAATATCAATAATGAGCCTCGGTAGTGATACCGCACAAGGGCTAGGTGTAGATATAACGAAACTGCGTATTATTTGTTTTATGATTGTCGCCGCACTGGCAGGCATTGCTGTTTCAGTAGTGGGGTCTGTTAGTTTTGTCGGGCTGATGGTGCCACATTTAGCAAGGTTTTTAATAGGCACAGATTATAAAAAAGTACTACCTGTAAGTGCTGTTATGGGCGGGTTGTTATTGCTTATAGCGGATATATTGGCACGAACAATTAACCCACCATTTGAAACGCCAATAGGTGCGTTAATATCATTAATAGGCGTGCCATTTTTTATTTATCTCTCAAATAGTAAAAAGGGAGGTAGAATATGAAAAAATTGAGCAATACGGAATATAAATCAAATGTTAGGCGTAAAAATGCGCTAGTTTTAACAACGAGCATATTACTATTATTTATTACTTTTTTGATAAGCATCAATTTAGGCTCATTTGAAATTAGTTTTGATAGAATTATTGCAACGCGAATGGGTAACGGCGATAAAAATGAAACCTTAACAGTTTTTACTTTTAGGCTTCCGCGCATTTTAGTTTCAGGGCTTATAGGTGTTGGGCTTGATGTTTCTGGCTGTTTAATGCAATCTATAACTCAAAATCCACTTGCAGACCCATCCATTTTAGGTGTAACTTCAGGTGCTGGTATGTTTGTTATGCTATATATAATGGTGGATGCCGCTTTAAATTTTGAAAACCCTATTATATTACCTGTGTTTTCTTTATTTGGTGCATTTCTTTCGGCCACTATTGTTTATTTGTTATCTCAAAAAAACGGATTAAAACCTACACAGTTAGTGCTAACTGGCGTTGCGATAGCGGCAGGGTTTAGCGCAGTTACTACTATACTAGTAGTAAAGCTTGATGAAACGCAATACGAATTTTTTGCAACGTGGCAGGCTGGCCGCTTGTGGAATGCGGATTGGGATGCAGTTGTAGCTCTTTTCATATGGCTTTTATTATTTATACCTTATATTTATAGCAAATCAAAAACACTTGATGTGCTCGT
Source organism: uncultured Faecalibacterium sp. (assembly GCA_964370455.1). Lineage (GTDB taxonomy): Bacteria > Bacillota > Clostridia > Oscillospirales > Ruminococcaceae > Faecalibacterium. Next base: position 2,646 of record CAYJJL010000183.1, on the reverse strand, counting down.
GCTTGGAGATGGCATTGCCCAAAGCCTCGGTGTAAGCCTTGTAAAGGAAAAACGGAATATACTTGCCGCAGCTGTTGCACTGGTATCTTTTTGTGTAGCGATAGGCGGTAATATAAGTTTCGTCGGGCTAATTTCGCCACATATCGCTAGAAAATTAGTAGGGCCCAGACACATGATATTATTGCCAGCTAGCGCAATAATTGGCGCAGTTTTAGTTGCAGTTGCAGATACTTTAGGTAGGACTATTATCGAGCCAAGTTCTATACCAACTGGCATAATGACAGCGATAATAGGCACGCCATACTTTGTGTATCTTATAGTAAAAAAAGGTAGGTAAATCTAATGAGTTATATTAATGTTGAAAATCTTTCGGTAGGGTACGGCGATAATTTAATAATTGAAAATATGGATTTAAGTATTCTAGAGGGTAAAATAACTGTAATAATAGGGCCAAATGGCTGTGGTAAATCAACGTTGCTTAAAACCATGGGGCGTTTATTGTCACCAAAAGGCGGTGCTGTTTATTTAAACGAAAAAAATATTATTGAATACGCAACAAAAGATATTGCAAAACAAATGGCAATTTTACCACAATCGCCTAACGCCCCAGCTGGGTTAACCGTTGGTGAACTTGTTGCCCATGGGAGATATCCACACAGACACGGTTTTGGCAAACTTAGCAAGCACGATATTGAATGTATAAACTGGGCACTTGAAGTTACAAAATTAGCAGAGCTTGAAAACAAAGATATAGATGCGCTTTCAGGCGGGCAACGCCAAAGGGCATGGATAGCAATGGCAATTGCTCAAAAAACAAATAGCATTTTACTTGATGAACCAACAACTTATTTGGATATGTCGTATCAATTAGAAGTACTGCAACTGCTTGCAAAATTAAATAAAAAAGAAAAATATACGATTGTAATGGTGTTGCATGATTTAAACCTTGCAGCAAGACACGCAGATAATATTGTTGCGCTAAAAGCAGGTAAAATTGTAGCAAGTGGAAACGTAGTAGATATTATGAAAACCGAAGTATTAAAAGAGGTGTTTAATATTGATGCTCAAATAGTTTTTGATGAGCGAACAAAAACACCTAGCTGTCTTTCATATGAGCTACTAGGATAGGTAAGGGAAATAATTTGTAATGCTTGGAGTAATTCCACTTACTTTAAAAACACAAATATACCTTTTTTTTGCAAGAAGCACAGTGTATACCCTAGCCAGATAAATATAATCCGAACCAGTTTTATACAATTAAAGTTTCTTCCCACGAAATTTCAGCAAATCTAGTTATATGTAAGTTCATCTAAATAATAAGAGGTTGTTTTGCCATCTATAACTACTGAAAATTGCATTTCTGTGTATTTTAAAATAAATTCAGTGGCAGTTATTATATTGAAAGTTGGGTCAAAGCTGTATTTAAAATAAGCATTTTCTTCTAAAGGAAGGTTAATATCAACAAATTTTCCATCTTCGAAACTTATGAAATCTAAGTTGTAATATGTGTTGAATGGAAACTTGTTTAATGTTGACAAGCTTAGAATAAGAATAGTGTTGTTAGGAAGATTGTCTGTATTTATAAAATTAATAGATATTTCATCTGAAACAAATACCTCTTGGTATAGCAATTGCTTGGTATTGGCATCAACAATAATCAAAAGTTTTGTGTTGGATTGCTCAAAAGTATGGTTAAATGAAGTAATTGAAAATACAGCTAACAGTTCATCTCGGTTAGAATTAGTGTAATTTCCAGAAGAAACATAATCAAGATTTAAATAATCTGAATATTTAAGTTGAAATTCGTTTATAAAATCATCGTCATTATCAAAATAGTTTTTAAACATTTCAAAAACTGGGCTGATCTCTTTATTAAAATCAATGCATTTTATTAGTTCAAATACATCATTATTAAAAGTTGAAGTGTCTAAATTTTCATGGTAGATATTAAAATTCAGTGAATTATCATCTAATTTATATTGAGTAATTCCAACAATTGAAGTTTCTAGAGTGGTTTCATTAAAGCCACTGAACCAAAACTCTGTAGCCGTTAATATATTTGTTTTTTCATCAAAAGATAATAGTGTATTTGTGTTACCAATGAAAGAAGACTCATACGATGGGATATCAAATGGTTTAGATATCCAGTTATTATCTTCAAATTCAAGCAAGTATAAATAACTTTGCTCTTTTTCTCCAGTTAAAAAATTGTAATGTCTAAGTATCAAAATTTTTGCTATATCGTTTGTAGATGAAGCTAATATATGAATCTCTGTATCACTAATAGGTTCTGAAGATGAGTGAGAATAGGTATTAACAACTTCTCTTGTATCTTCATTAACAATATAAAATAAATACTCGTGATAATTGCCACCAACAAAATCGGCAGATTCTTTTGATAAAACTGTCAAGCTTTCATTAGCTGAATCGCTTGAAAAACTACCATAAAAAACAAATTCCACTTCACACGCGTCAAAATCAGGTTCTATTTCTGATATTAAATTGATAGTATTGGTTTGGCTTTGGTATTTATATATAGTTGGTAAATTTTCCATGGATTCAACATCAGTTGCTTTTAACAACTCACTGTCAACTTGAACAGGAACAAGATTTGGAAAAACAAACAATAAAATCGAAAAAACACTA
>CAYJJL010000182.1:2010-4489 GCA_964370455.1 uncultured Faecalibacterium sp. | reverse complement strand
AAACTATACATATTACACGCACTAGGCTAATACAATATTGTATTAGCCTTGTATCATTATATATATTTACTCTAAAAAAATTTCACTAATTTTCAAAGCTGAAAGCTCAATTGCAAGAGGGCCGAAGCTATTAAGATTTTCATCAAAATAATAAACTTCACCATTTTTTACGGCATCAAGGTTATTCCACGCATCCATTGTTTCCATACTTTCCACAAAAGCAACACTTGCATCGTAATTATGTTGGAACACTATATATGTAGGATTCATTTCAACAACTGCTTCAAGTGAAATTGGTGCATAGTCAGCAGGCCAGTTATTAGGAATTGTAAGACCAAATGCTTCGTAATAAGGTGCTTGTGCAATTGCAATAAAGCCTTTGCCGTCTGTTCTAAAAATAGCAACAGTTTCATCTGTGTGTGTTGCCAATACGCGTTTTGGTTCGTCAATTTCTGCTTGAATATCACTTATAATAGTATCTACTTCGTTTTCTTTGCCGACTAGGTTTGCAACAGAGCGCAATTGTTCATCCCAAGTTTCGGTGTAATCTAAGAGTACTACTGGTGCGATTGCAGTAAGTTGGTCGTAAATTTCATCGTAGGTTGGTGTATTAAACGATAAAATTAAATCTGGATTTGTTTCAAGCACAGCCTCGGGGTTAATTTCCATTGTGCTACCAAGATCAATTATTTCTGAGTTTTCAAGGTGTGGTCCAAATAACTCAGAATCTCTTAGAGCTTCGGCTTGGCCGTATGCGTTACCTACTGCAGCGGCGGTAGGCATTTCACCAAGTGCTAATAAATGCTCAAGGTAAAAACCATGCAAAAGTGTAATGGCTTCTGGTTTTTCTTCCAATACAATTTCAGCACCTTTTGCATCTATAATAGTTCTAGGCCAGTTTGCAGTATCTGCTTGTGTTTCACTGCTTTGTACTATTTCACTGCTCACACTTTGCTCACTTTCAACGCTGCTTACGTCACTGCTACTTGCTGGTGATGAGCAAGCTGCAAGTGCAAGACACGCTGAAAAAGCCGTGATTATAGCTAATAATTTTTTCATTGTTTTACTCCATTCGTTTTATAGGTCGGTTACTGTTACGTTTTGTTAGCTAAAGCTAACTACACTATATTAACACTTGTTTTCTATTTTCGGAATGGAATTATTTTATTTTATTTATGGACTTTTTCTGAATTTTTTATTTTTGACGGTGGCAAACCAAAACGTTTTTTAAACGCACGGCTAAAATACATTGAATCATTATAGCCAACAATATTTGCTATTTCCGTAACGGACATATTTGTGTTTTTTAATAAGTTTTTTGCTCTCGTTAAGCGAAACTCCAATATGTATTTAGTGGGGCTTGTTTTAAGGTATTTATTAAAAAGATAGTATAGCCTGTTTGTGTTAATTTTAAATTTTGCACAAAGTGTGTGGCTATCAAAATTTTGTGATGGTTGTAAGTGGATAAATTCAATAATACGCTCAATAACTTGTTTATCATAGCTTTGCGCTTGGGTGTTTTTATATATAAAACACTCCTCTAATAACAACCTAAAAAAAGTGTCACATTTGTATGACGATAGGGGATCGGATTTGTTATAGTTGCTCAACATAAGTTCTGCTAGTTCTACGAGTCGTTCACGATCTTCTATATTAATTTCAAAATTCATGTTCAACATTCTGCCCATAGTCGACGTTAAATCATCTATTTCGTAAAAAATTAAAATATATTCCCAATCACATTCGCTAAGAACTTTATTACTTAGCTCCACATTGGCATTGCCATGTATAAGTTTATTAAAATCACTAATATATCTGTCTTTGCCGAAGGTGTATTCTACTTTTCCCTTTAGTGGTATAATAAAACCAGGGTAGGGGGCGGTCATCTCCTTGCCTTTTGATCCTTTTGGGATCACAAATTTAAACACACCAACAACTTTAAATTTATAGCGTGCAAAAACATCAACTATTTTACTTGTGTCATATTTCAAAATATTCTCCTTTCGCAAACGATTTAAATTATTTACTATTATAGCAAATTCATAATTGTATTTGCAACATTTTGAATATATGCTAACGTGAAGACAAAAAAGCGAATATTGTTTGGAAGTCGGTATTTTCCGTGGCAAAATATAGTGATGAGTTCAAATTAAAAGCTATTATATTATCCATTTTATGAACTATTGTACTGCGAAGTTTCTTTACTTTTTTAAAATGATATATGAGTAGTAATAATCTTAACAATAGATAAAAGATATAAGTGAAAATATGAATAAACTTGACTTTATAACTGTAAATGTTATAATTGCACTAAAACTGTAAATAAAAATTATGTATATTTATGCAAATGCTTATAAAGGTGAAGATTTGAAAAGGGTGCATAAATGTACACAGGGAAGAAACACAGGCTGACGTTTAAAAGAAAAAACTTCTATAACAACGCATGCAAACAAGTGAAATCACAACATGAAGAAGTGTT
>CAYJJL010000182.1:0-1910 GCA_964370455.1 uncultured Faecalibacterium sp. | reverse complement strand
TTTTTTTAGTTGTATACGCAGTGTTTTTTGGCATACCCACTATAAATAATATATACTCATTTTTGTTAGAATGGGAAATTGCAAATGTTGAATTACCAGAAGATACTAAAATTATTGATAGATTATCTATTGCAGGTAAAATGAATGGCAACGGTAGTGGGATGCAATATCTAGGCTTAATTTTAATAGAAAGTGAGCTTAGTCTTTCAGAGTTACAAAAGCATTATAATGCAAAATTTATAGAGAAACACCCTGACGAAAAATATATTGGCTACCACGTAGAGGTGCAAAAAAGCAGAAAACTAGAAATCGTTGAGCGCGGCATGCCGAGATATTTTTCGTACTTTAAAGATACAGGTGTTATAGAAGATGGTTATTATATAGTTTATATTTTTGACCCTAATAGCTATGGCCTTGGTGATTGGGATATACGCGCACAAGGCTTGTTTGTTTAGTGTTATTTTTAAAGTTAAGTTAACCTTAAATGATATACATACAGATACTAATAGGAGGGTAAACATGATTACATACAAACCAACATTCGATGAAGAGGAACTAGATGTCATGGTTAGTGCTATGCACACGCAACCAGAAACAGAAAGGGCCAATAAAATACTAAAAACACTATTTTTATTATTGTTTTCAGCAGCATCAATTGCATTAATTAATATCATTTCAACTAACATTTTGGTTCTTATTTATCCATGTATTGGCATGATGATATTTTTTGCTTGGTATTATCCAGCTCAAAAATCTCTTTCCAAAGACAATTTAAAACGGGGTTTAGAAATTGAAAATTCTATATACAAAACTTTGCCAGTCGAGTATATCTTCGATTGTAAAAATGTTGTTATAAAATCACAAATAAGCGTATGCACTTTGAAATGGTCGGCATTTAGGTATTATGGTGAGATAAATAATTATATTTATTTAGCACTTTACGAAGGGAAATGTATTTTAATTAATAAGAGCAAACTAACACAAGCAGAATTAATCGAGTTTTATATATTGCTAAAGCCATTGAAAAAACGCACAGAAATTAAAGCAGCATTTTAGTTATCAGGTTTTTATTAAATTTTTGTTTTTTAGCTTGCTTTCAGCAACAATATTATTTTTTTAAAATAACAGAAAAAGAGGTATAACATGATTGCATATGAACCATTATTTGGAGAAAACACAAGAGAAGTTCAAGTCGTGGCAGTAGTGCGTTCAGAATCTTTATTCAAATATCCGCAAATAATAAAATTTGCCATTAAGGTAATTTTGTGGGTTATGATATGTGTTTTTTTATTAGCGGCAGCAGTTTTTAAATATTCTTTATATCTGTCATTTATAATTTTAGCTTTTTTCGGTGTGGTTGTTGCATTTTATATTATTTCTTTTAAAGTTAATAAAGAAAAAATCATTAAAACCGCACTGGATAATACTTTAAAATACACATTTGATAGATATAAAACTTTACAAATTACATATCAATTTAGTCAAGAAAAAATAATTTTACAATCAACGGATCGCTATATAGAGTATAGCTGGGAGGCGTTTCGCTATTATGATAAAGTAGATAACTATATATACTTAATGTCGTGGGAATATACTCAAATCCCAATAATTGTAAATATAAATAAACTAAACCCATTAGACAGAGAGAGTTTCTTTTCTATGATAAAACAGTTGAAGTCTTTTGAAGATTTTTCAAAAATGAACGCAACAATTTCTATATCCTAATATTTGTTTGGTTAACATTTATTGTATTATTTTATATTTTTGACACTAATGGCAACGGCTTTGCAGATTTGGGAACAATGTTTACACGTTTTATGATATTTTAACATTCGGTTGAACTTAAATGATATACATATAAACACTGATAGGAGAAAACATGATTACATACAAACCATCATTTACAGAGG
>CAYJJL010000181.1:0-4514 GCA_964370455.1 uncultured Faecalibacterium sp. | reverse complement strand
TTCACAAAATGATCCGCAAACTATTTTTGTGTAAAACATTGAAAAATTAAATTCATATCAAAACATAAAATTTCCATGTAAGCCAATTGATAAAATTTTAATTCATGGGCATAGCGCTAGTGAAGAACTTGAGGCTAGTGTAAGTGGCTCATTAGGTGTTGCTTGTGAACAACTTGCATCAATAAATGACGCATTATCAAACCCTGCAGCTGTATATACTATGGGTGCGGTTTTATCACTAGGCCAGCAAGAAATAAACTTTTTCAAGAAAAACAAAGCACCAGCCGCCGAGGAAAAAACATACACCCAAAAAGTAAATATTCCTTTAATTGTTGCGTTACCATAGGTATTGTTACTCTTAATTTGCAATCTCAAGCGTTAATAGATGAAAGAGAGGCATATTTAAACTCGCCAGAAACACTCGCTTTAATAGAAGAATACGGTGGTTTAAGGCGTGATTTTGTTTCAAAATATAAAAGCGAACGTGAGATAGTTTACCTTGAAGATACAATAGCAAGTATTGGCGAATTTAATAGAGCAACATTAAACCAAATAGTTGCAAAAGCACCTGAGGGTGTAGTTGTTCAATCAGTTTCTTTTTCAAGCAATAGATACAATTTAGTTTGTACTGGGCAAACAGAGCAACAAGCCTCGGACTATGTTGCGATTTTAACAAATGACGAAATGTTTGAGTATGTTGGATACTTTGGTTATAACGAAGCGAACGATGAAGTTTCCTTTACTGTTGTTTGCGATATGCAATAAAATTAAACGTTGCCAGCAAAATATAAAATATCGGAAAGGAATTTATAAAAAATGAGCAAAAAAGAACAATCAGTTTTAATACTTGCTGTTACTATTTTGATTTTGTTTATGCTTAACTACTTTGTATCTATACCTATGATAGATAGCTATAATGAAAATATGGAGGAAGTTGTATTACTTGATGCTGAAGTTGAAAAACTTGAGCGCAACATACAACAAGGCGAAGAGTTAAGTGCTGCTATAATCGAAATTGATGATAAAATTGAGCAATTAGGGCTAGAGCAATACTACTACGAGAACTATAGCGTTCATAATTTTTTTGTGGATACAGCGCAAAATTTTGGTATTGAAGTTAACTCGCTTTCGCTAAGTGATGCGAATGTTGCAAGTGAGGAAATATCAGGCGATGCAATAGGGGTAATATCACAGCATCCACTAATTACAGAGCAAATGACAGTTGATGAGATAGCACAAATACCTGCTTATTATGAAATTGTTGTGCAAAGCACAAGCCTTAATGTAACTGGCACAATTGATGACATTTTAGATTATGTAGATCACCTTGCTAAAGATGAAATTTATGTTTTAATACCTTCGTTAACATTATCTAATTTTATAGATAATACTGACGACGTTACAATGACACTTCAATTCATACAGTATTATTATCAAGTGGCAGAAAACACACTGGGCGAAGATGTAATGCTGTATTGATGTAGTATACTGTCGATATAAGATTTTAAGAAAGGTTAGGCTATAATATGGCAGTAAAAAAACGTTTAGGAGATATGCTCGTTGAGGGTGGTTTGATTACGCAAGAACAACTTCAAAGCGCACTTGAGTATCAAAAAAATTCTGGCGGTAAAAAACTTGGCGATATACTAGTAGATAACGCTGTTGTTTCCGAAGATTCCGTTTTAAAAGTATTAAAAAATGCATTGCATATAGAATATATTTCGCTTGCGGATGCTATTATTCCACAAGGTACAATTGCTACTTTGCAAAGAGATATTGCAGTAGAATATAATGTTATACCGTATAGATTAAAAGGTAACGAGCTTATACTAGCAACCTCAGACCCACTAGATTATGATATGCTTAGCATAGTTAGCACGGCAACAGGCAAAATTGTTACACCTTGCCTTGCAACTAAAAGCGATATAGCAGGCAGTATTATTAGGCACTACGAGCGAAACAGAATTAGCTCATCTGCCAATACGCTAAACTCAACAAGTAGCGTTGTAGATGAAGCTGAAAGGCTAGAATTAAGCGAGCTTGAAGCAGTTGAAAACCGACTTGGAAATATGCCAGTTGTTCAATTTGTAAACAACTTAATAATGCAAGCGCATAGCAGTAATACTAGTGATATACATATAGAGCCAACTGCGGACGATGTACGAATACGCTTTCGTATAGACGGCATACTTTCAGAGATAGTTCGCATGAACTCAAGAACCTTACCAGGTATTGTGACACGTATAAAAATTATGTCCGAAATGGATATAGCCGAAAAACGCATACCGCTTGATGGCCGTTTTTCGATGAATATTAATGGGCGAGAAATTTCCGCTCGTGTTGCAAGTATGCCTACTGTTTTTGGTGAAAAAATTGTTATACGTTTACTTGCAGATAGCACACTAGGCATACAGCGCCTTGAAGAATTAGGCTTTACAGATAACGATGCAAAAGTGTTGCGAAAAGCAATTTCATTACCAAATGGACTTGTACTAATGACAGGCCCTACTGGTAGCGGTAAAACTACAACATTATATTCATTATTAGCAGAGCTTGCACATGTTAGCACAAATGTATTAACTATTGAAGACCCTGTTGAAAAATATGTTGATGGCATTAACCAAACACAGGTAAATAACCGTGCGGGCTTAACATTTGCAAACGGGCTTAGGGCTATACTCCGCCAAGACCCTGACAAACTAATGATAGGCGAAATACGTGATACAGAAACAGCCGATATAGCAGCACGCGCAGCGATTACAGGCCACCTTGTTTTAGCATCTATGCATACAAATAGCGCTGCAACAGCGTTTTTGCGCATAGTTGATATGGGTGTAGAGCCATATGTTGCGGCATCATCAATAGTTGCGACAGCCTCACAGCGCCTAGTGCGAAACCTTTGCCCACATTGTAAAGAAACATATACACCAAATGATGTGGAAATGGAGTTTTTAAGGCGCTATAATGCTAGCGATATAACAACACTTTACAAAAGCCCTGGCTGTGCAAGGTGTGATGGATTAGGGCATTTAGGGCGCAGAGCAGTTTGTGAAATTATAGCAACAGATGCAACAATAAGAAATATGATAGTATCGCAAAGAAGCTCAGCAGATATTACAAAATATCTGCGTGAAGAGCGAAATCAAAAATTTTTTATTGATGAGGCTATTGACCTTGTGCGTATGGGCGTAATTTCAATAAAAGAAGCAATGGTATTGAGCGAAAATATAGATTAAAGCTAGATACCCAGCAAATAAATTTTGTTAGGAGGCGTATTAATTATAAATATTAATGATTTAATAAATATAACAAGGCAAGTGCGTGGCAGTGATTTACATTTGATTGTAGGCGAGCCACCAACAGCAAGAATTGACGGCAAAGTGCAATCTCTTGACATGCCAAAGCTAACCAGTGAAGATTTAGAAGAACTTGCAAAACAACTTATATCTGGCACAAAAATGCAATACTCAGCAGATACAACAGATTATGATTTTTGTTATGTAATGCCAAGTGGCACACGGCAACGTGTTAATATGTTTAAGCAAAAAGGCGTGCGCGGTATAGTTTTACGTATGTTAAACGATACTTTACCCAGTTTTGATTCATTAGGCTTACCACAAATTTTTAAAAATATTGCTGATTTACCACGTGGGCTTGTGCTAGTAACAGGGCCTACTGGTAGTGGTAAAACAACAACACTCGCTGCGATGGTAGATTATATAAATGAAAACAAAAAAGATCATATACTTACTATCGAAGACCCTATTGAATATTTGCACACCTCTAAAAACTGCATAGTAAATCAGCGTGAGGTTGGTGTTGATGTAGATAATTTTGCTTTTGCACTACGCAGTGCATTGCGTGAAGACCCAGATGTAATTTTGGTAGGCGAAATGCGTGACCTTGAAACTATATCTGCGGCAATTACAGCGGCCGAAACAGGGCACCTTGTTTTTGGCACATTGCATACAGTAGGAACAGCAAAAACAATTGACCGTTTGATTGACGTTTTCCCAGCGGATCAACAACAGCAAATCCGCACACAATTAGCAACAGTGCTAAGAGCTGTTATAACACAGCAGCTTTTGCCAAAAAAACAAAGCAGTGGTCGTTTGCCAGCTTTTGAAATTATGACGGTAAACGATGCAATTTCAAATCTAATACGCGAAAATAAGGCTTTCCAGATTAATGCTATTATTCAAAGCAATGCAAAAAGTGGTATGATTTTACTTGACTCATACCTTGCAGCACTTGTTAAGCAGGGAGCTATTGACAGGGAGGTGGCGCTTGATAGATCAGCTGATAAGCAAACTCTTGAAAAGCTAATGATGTAAAATTATTAACTTATCACCAAAATTTTCGCAAATGTTTAAAAGCAAAAAGCAAAAAATATTGTTTGCTTTTTAATAAAACATTCACAAAGGAAAGGAAAACACCTATGCAAAAACTCATAGAGATGAAAAATAAAAAAGGGTTTACTCTAATTGAAATGTTGATAGTTATTTTAATTATAG
>CAYJJL010000180.1:3268-4569 GCA_964370455.1 uncultured Faecalibacterium sp. | reverse complement strand
CTGGTTTGCGAGCTATAAACGATGTTAAATGCACGAAAAATGGAGATATGGTTATTAAGCAATTAGCCGATATACTAACAACTTTATTTAACAAAAATGTTTATCGTGTAGGTGGCGATGAATTTGTTGTTTTAATGCAAAATATAAATCAAATTGAGTTTGAAAATGGCATTACCACATTAAAACAAAATATAGCTGCGCAAAACAATTTTAAAGCTGCTGTTGGCTCAACTTGGAACAAAAACTTTGCATATCACACCCAAAACAAACATGCTTCAAATGGCAACAAATATGACGCTATACTCGCAAGTAACCTAGAAAAAGAAATTGCCGACGGTAAATATGTAGTATATTTTCAGCCACAAATAAATATCGCCACTGGTAAATTTCATGGTGCTGAGGCACTTGTTAGGCGTTTAAATGCCAAAAACCAAGTTGACCCGCCTAGTGAATTTATACCATTTTACGAAAAAGAAGGCATAATTTCAAAAATAGATTTATTTATATTCGAAGAAGTTTGCAAGTACCTATCTTTGTGGAATAAAAAAGCTAATAAAGATTTAAAAATATCCGTAAACTTTTCACGTGCTACTATTACCCAAAACACAATTGTAAATATTTTATCCGATATATGCAAAAAGCACAATGTTGAAAAATCACAACTAGTTATTGAAATAACTGAAACTATTTGTGGTGAAAGTGATGATGTGTTATCTACGATTATCAACAATTTTACTTATTCTGGTTTTGAGGTATCGGTTGATGATTTTGGCAGTGGATACTCGAACTTTTCTGTTTTAAAACTTGCTGATTTTGATGAATTGAAAATAGACATAGGTTTAATTAAGGAACTACACACAGAGCAAAAATCTCGCACTTTGGTTAATGTTATCTTAAACCTTTGCCAGCAATTAGATAACACCTCATGCGTTGCAGAGGGCATTGAATTACAAGCACAATACGACCTTTTAAAACAATTTGGTTGCCAAATTGGTCAAGGATATTTTTTTGATAAACCAATGCCAAAAACAGATTTTGAAGCAAAATACATTTATAACAATTGAGCTTTAAACCCACAGTTTTTATGTTTTTTGCAGAGCTGAAAACACAAAAAATCCTCCCTGATTTATTATTACAAATAAAAACTACACATTAAAATAAACTGCACCCCAAAAGTTGACACATGTTATAATAACTATGTGAACAACTAAAGTGGTGCAGTTTTTATTTGTAGATTTTCATGTAAAAACAATTAATTAAAACATATATTAATTATTTATTTAATTATTTTATTAATTATT
>CAYJJL010000180.1:1819-3168 GCA_964370455.1 uncultured Faecalibacterium sp. | reverse complement strand
AAACAATTAATTAAAACATATATTAATTATTTATTTAATTATTTTATTAATTATTAGATTTATTCATGTTTATATTTTTTGCAACTACAAGTATAAATGGTAAAACTAACAGTGCAATAATGCCTATAACTAAAAAAGCTGGGCGCAAATTAGCGTTAAAACTATCTACTAAAGCACCCATTAAAATAGGGCCTAAAGTCATGCCTATGCTATACACTGATTGATAAAACCCCATAGCAGTTGTTTTAACCTCAGCATTTGCAGTTTTAAGTGTCATTGCCATCATGCTACTACCTATTACACTACCGCTAAAACCACATATAAATTGCAATAAATAAATAACTGCTAAATGCCTATTAATAAACATTGCAAAACAATAAATAGCAAGTAAGCTAAAACCTAGCAACAAGCTTTTTTTGTTGCCTAAACGCTCGCTGTAACCTTTGCGCACAAAAATTGAACCACTTAATGCACCTAATGTGTAAAGTGAGGAAGTAGCACCTAGCGAAAATCCGTTTGCGCCAAGTTCCTTTGCCATTTGTTGCGAAAAATTAACAGCTGTTGCAAATGCAATTAAATTGCTAATAGATGTAAATATTGCATAAAGCCAAAGTGATTTATCTTTTACAACTGAAACCAAACCTTTAAAGCTAAAAGATGATTTTGCTCCAACTTGATTTGGTATAAAAAACGATAAAACTAACCCCACACAACCAACAACAAAACTTGCCATAAATAATGGTTCTATGCCAGTTGTTTCGTACAATAAACCGCCAACTACGTACGCTGTTAGTATACCTATGTTGTTTGCCATCATTATACTACCAACCGCTTTTGAAGCTTCGTTTTCGGCATAAAAGGAGCTATATAAAACTGTAAAACTTATCCATGCAGAGCTTGCCATACCCGAAACTGCATTTGCTGTAAAAAGCAATAACGTGGAGGGGAAAATCATTAAACCTATAGAGGATATAGCTGCAAAAAATATACCTATGCGTATTATAAACATGTGGTTTTGTAAATAGTCCGCAAAAATTCCGAGTGGTATGCGCAAAATCATTTGTGTTAAGCCATATGCCCCAACTATAAAACCAACAGCAAAAGCGCTAACGTTTAAAGCTAAAAGATGCGGTGTTAAAAACGGTATATAAACATACTGTGCAAACCAAAACATACAGGCCACAACAAAAAACAAAACCCTACTTTTAGCATTAAAACTTATATTATTTTTCATTTAACAAATACTCCTTATTATATGCGAAAATAAGTTTGTAAAATTAGCCATAAAAATGGCTGATCATAATAGCAGTAAAGTTATTTAAAAAGTGTAAAATCATGGCTGGGTATAT
>CAYJJL010000180.1:0-1809 GCA_964370455.1 uncultured Faecalibacterium sp. | reverse complement strand
AACCTAGCACGCTGCCAAGGCATAACCCTGTAATAAACTGCAACACATTCATATGGAAAACACCAAATAATATAGATGTAGCTAAAATGGCAACAACAGGGCTTTTTTGCACATTAAACGCCTTTAATAAAAAACCTCTAAAGAACACTTCCTCACAAATTGCTGGCAAAATGCTAACTACAATTATTTGTAAAATTAAACTTTCAAAGTTAACAGTAGCCTCTATAACATCAATTAAACTTTGCAATGATGGCATATATTTTAGCATTAAGTTTTGCACTAAAAGCACTATACCAAATGCAGTTGCTGTCATTGGTATACCAATTGCTAGATACTTAAAACTAAATTTATTTAGGGTGAAAGATTCTTTAAAATCACATTTAATGTAATAACAATAAATTAATGGTAGCATTATTATTATAAGTTGTGTTATTGCTAAAAGCAGCTCCACACTTTTGATATAGCTTACTAAAACGCCACTAGAATAAAAAAGCATAACTATGCCAACAGCAAATAAAACAACACCATCACTAAGTGCAGGAACGCCGCCTTTTTCAAGGTTTTTGCGGTTTTCAAGTAATTTAAAGCTTTTTTTATTGCCAAACAAAATATTTTCATCAGCAAAAACCTTGCCTAACATAACGATGGCAATGGCGCAATATGCAAGGTTTGATATTATTACAAGCGATATGTTTGTTATGTTAAACTCAAAAGTAAACATTTCTTTTACAAGCAATGCTATATTAACAATAGGAATAAAACTTGTTATATTATCGAGTTTTACAGTTGGTAGCATTGTTACGTATGATGGCAAAACAATCGCTATCATTAAAGGCGAAATATAATTTTGCGCCTCTTTAAAAGTATTTGCGAGCGAAACAACTATCATTGTAGTTGCGCTTACAAAAAATGTGAAAGTAAAAAGGCAAATTGTTGTTACAATTAAAGGTACTATCATTTGCGACATATCAAGCCCTGCAAACAGTGTTGAGCCAGCGCTTTGTCCTGCCATCGATATTATTAAATACCACATGGAAAAACCAATTGAAATTATATTTAGCAATGCCGAAATTACACCACAAATGGAAATTGTTATAAATTTAGATGTAACTATCTCTAAAGATGTTATAGGCAGGCTCATTAAAGTTTCTAACGAGTTTCGCTCTTTTTCGCCTGTTACAATATCAATAGTTGGGTAAATAACGCCTAGTGTTACACCTAGTAATAATAGCATGGGTAAAATTTGCCCAAGCAACATACCAAAGGATTGCGTGTTACTTGCTATATCTATAAAATCAATTTCGTCATCTTGTATAACATCAAGCTCAACGCCGTTTTCTTGTAGTGCCGTTGTCATTTTAAATGTACTATATTCACGAAATAAACTTACAAAATCACTAGTCGAAAAGCCTTGTATTTCTATTGTAGAATCATATTCTATATTAACTTTTCCGTCCGCTTCAAAAGTTAATGTATACTCGTTTTCATCCCCATTGCTTAATTCTTGCACAAATTGTACTAGCTCGTTTTCTTGTTCATCTAAAAACTCTAAAAAATCCACTGGCATTTCGCCTTTAACTAAAACAGTTGTTGCATCGTTTTGTATTTCAGTGCTAACAACTTGCATAAACATTGAAAAAACAATCATTAACAAAGGGTAAAGCAAAAGTGGCATACCAATCATTGCAAACAAGGTTTTTTTATCACGTATTACATCAGTTATTTCTTTTTTAATCAGGCTACAAAGTATTTTGCTACGCATTAATTTTCCTCCTGAATATCGGCTAATTTAAAAAATAAATCTCGTAT
>CAYJJL010000179.1:0-4630 GCA_964370455.1 uncultured Faecalibacterium sp. | reverse complement strand
AAAATTGTTTCCATAAAAACCTCTTTTTTATATTACTGTTTATTAATAAATTTTCCTTTTATCGCATTTTTCTCCAACTGCATTTTAAACTTTTTATCTTAAAATGTCAAGAATTGCACATTTGCATTAGTTTTATATATTATTTTATTTTTTAATAAAATTTAATTGACAAGATTAATTTTAAATGATAAAATGCGCTTGTACACATAAATTAAAAGCTTGCGATATAACAACTTTGTTATATTGCTGGCTTTTTTGCGTTTATAGGGCAATTATCACTTGTTTAAAGAAAGGAAAATAATATGCGTTTAGGCTGTACAGTATCTACTTACCCAACAAAATTTGGTCCAATAGTTTTTAAAGATGGAGATTTAGCAAAAAACTTTGAAATGATGCGGAAAAATGGTTTTACTGGTGTTGATTTATTTGTAAATAGCACCTCACCAGATGTTATGAAGCAATATAAAAAAATGTTAAACGATAACGAAATTAAAATGGCGACATATCTCGCTATTTTTCTTGCTGAAAACGGTGTAAAGTTATCAGAAAAAGATGCAGATAAAAGAGTAAAAAATATAGAGATGGTAAAAGCACAACTGGAAAACGCAAGATATTTTGATGCAAGAGGGCTTGCGATGGGCTTTATACGTGGCGGTTATGAGGAAGGCAAAGAGGAAAAAAGCGACGCTTTAAAACGCATAGCCGAGGCGTTGGCAGAACTAGGCGAATATGCAGACAGCCTAGGCACAAAAATTTTACTTGAACCAATAAATCGCTACGAGATTAATACAATTAATACAGCTTGGGAAGGTGCTGATTTTATAAGAGAAAATAAACTAAAAGGCATAGGTTTATTGATAGATGCTTTCCACATGAATATCGAAGATAAAAATATCGGCGATAGTATACGCCATTGTGCAGAGCTTGCAGTTAACGCACATATGGCTGATAGTAATCGCAAAGCTTTGGGTGAGGGTCACCTAGATATGAAAGAGGTTTTGGTCGCATTAAACGATATTAAATTTGATGGTTTTTTAACGCTTGAAGCTTTTATTCAAAACCCAGAAAAAGAACTTTTGCAAACTAGAAATATTTTGAAAAATTATGAAAAAGAACTAGGTTTTAAATTTGAAGAATAATTAAAAAGTGCCGATTTTATAATTGATTTACGTGTGTTTTTAATGAACAGTTGTGAAATCGGCACAGTTTTTTATATAAATATTTGGATATATTTGACATTGACTTTTATGTTGGTAAAGTGATAATATCTTTACAATGAAACGTTTAAATCATTGAAAAATTCTTGTGGCGAATATCGCAACTTTTTTTATGTGTACAAAATGAAACGTTTCAACGAAACGACTTTTTACTCTGGAGGATGCCATGAATAAAGCAAAAAGCAATTTGACGCATATGAAAAAATATTGGTTTACATACTTGGTCTTACTAGTTTTAGGTACTTTTGTTATTTTTCCGATATTTTGGATGCTATCAGTTTCACTTAGACATAATGGTGATGTGTTTACATTTCCAGCTAAGTTTTTACCACCTGAAATTACCTTTGAAGCATACGTAAAAGTACTTACCTCGCCCGATACCTTGCTATATTTTTGGAATAGTTACCTAAATGGAGCATTAGTAACAATTATTGCAATGATAATAGGCATTATGGCTGGTTATGGTTTAAGCCGCTATGAATTTAGAGGCAAACGTATTTTTAACTTATTTACAGTTTCAACTCAAACAATACCAGCTGTTACACTTTTAATTCCGTTTTTTATCATAATGGTTGCATATGGTTTATATAACACAAGGCTTGGTTTGATAGTAGCTTATATATCGTTCTCACTGCCATATTCAATAATTATGATGACAGGTTACTTCAACGCAGTTTCTAAAGAAATTGACGAGGCCGCAAGGATAGATGGTGCAAGTGATTTCCGCACACTTTGGAAAATTATAGTGCCAATTACAAAACCTGGTATCATTGCAACGATGATTTATATATTTATACTTTCGTGGAACGAATATATTTTTGCAACTGCACTTATTAAAGATGATGCACTTAAAACTGTGCCTGTTGGTATAGCACTTATGAAAGGCGAAACAGTTTATGAGTGGAATACTATGATGGCAATGTCAATTATTGGTTCAATACCCGTTTTAATTTTTTACTTATTGAGGCAAAAAGATTTTGTTTCGGGCTTAACAAGTGGTGCTACAAAAGGATAAACTTTTGTATTAACAATAAAAATGGAGGAATAAACAATGAAAAAAATCAACCGTCGTTCTTTTTTAAAAGCAGCTGGCGCTGTAGGCGTTACAGGTGCATTGGCAGCATGTACATCTGAACCAACAACAAGCACATCAACCGCTACTGATGGCGAACAAGGCGCAAGTTCAGCAGAGGCAACTGGCGAACCTGTTGAGATCGAATTTATTCAGTGGTGGGGCGCTGAAGCAGGTGGCGAATACTTAGATACACTAGTTGCTAACTTTGAAGCTGAAAACCCAAATATTAAAGTAAACCTTGTAACTGTACCTTTTGGCGATGTTCGCAACCAAACTGTTGCAAACCACGCAACTGGTACATCAGCCGATGTTATCGCTATGAATCCACCATGGGTTCGTGAGTTTTACGATCTTGGCATTTTAGCACCTTTAACAGATTTAATTAATAATGATGCCAGTTATAAAAAAGATATTTACCAACAAGTATCTTTCTCAGAAATTGATGGCAACATATACGTTGCACCTTACACACAAATGGCGTTTTTCCTATATTATAACATTGATATGTTTACAGAGGCTGGCTTAGAAGCACCTAAAAGTTTTGATGAACTTATTGCTGCAGCTAAGGCTTTAACAAATCCTAACGAAAACAAATATGGTATCTCACTTGTTCTTTCTGAGCAATCAGCTGGTAATGGTTCAATTTTGACACTTTACCCACTACTATACGCTTTAAACGGCAGAACTTTAGTAGACGGCAAATTTACAGTAGATACCCCAGAAATGCTACAAGCTATGGAATTATTGGCAACTATGCAAGCTGATGGTTCATTCCTACCTGGTACAACATCTAAAACAGAAATACAAGTTGTTGAAGAATTTGCACAAGGCAACATAGGCATGATGTTTGAGCATGATGGACATATTATTTCTGTTGAAAGCCGCAACCCTGAACTTAATTACGGCATTGTTCCTATACCATCTTTTGATGGCTCAGGCACACCAGAATTACGCCACCATGGTTGGGATATTGGCATTTCTGCAAACTCTAAAAATAAAGAGGCAGCATGGGCATTTATTTCTTACATCTCACGTGAAGAAGTTCTTATGGAAGCAGCAAATGGTTTCCAAAAAGTGCCAGCGATAAACGGCGCAGTGCCAGCTTATGCTGAGGCAAACCCAAAAGTAGTTGAAGCAATTGGTTACATGGCTGATTATGAAATGGTTGAAGAATTGATGCTTATGCCACAATCTAGCGCATGCTGGACAGAGCTAACAAAAGCAGGTGCAGCTGTTATACAAGGTACAAAAACACCACAAGAAGCATTAACAGATTGCCAAGCAGCATGGGATGAGCTTTTAGAACAATAAGTTTATTCGCCAGATAAATTAACAAAAGTTAATAGTTATGCCGCAGGGTAAAGACTCTGCGGCATAATATCTAAAAAGTTAATCAAGTGTGATTTTTAAAAAACTATATAGGTATGATTTTTATATTATTTATTAAAAAGATAACATAAAAAAGATATAATTAAAATTAGTTCGGAGTTTACAGATGAATACTACCTTAAAACGAAAAATGTCCTTGCTACGATTTAAACAAAAAGCAACACCTTGGCTTTTCCTTACACCTGCAATTATAGTTTTAGTGTTCGTTTTATTTATACCAATAGTTAACGTTATATACTATAGCTTTTCTGAAAATATGATAAACACTGAAAACCCCCAATTTATTGGTTTTAGCAACTATATTGAGGTTTTTCAATATGATGGTTTATGGCAAATGTTATCGTTCACTGTGCTTTTTACAGCAGGTAGCGTAATTTTACATATTTTGTTAGGTTTAATACTAGCAGTTGCACTAAACACAAAAATAAATAAAACAGTATTAGCTATTTTTAGAGTTATATTTTTGCTACCTTGGGTTTTTACTGCTGCTGTTGTTGCAATTGTTTGGCAATTGATGATGACACCACAAGGCATTATTAACTCTGTATTAAGTATTTTTTCTGAAAATCAAGTTGTGATAGATTGGCTTGGTGACCCTACAATTGTTGTAATATCATTGCTAATAATAAATGCATGGCGTGGTTACCCACATTGCATGATAAGCATATTATCAGGTTTGCAAAATATACCAACTAGCATTTACGAAGCCGCCGATGTTGATGGCGCTTCAACCGCTAGAAAATTCTTTTCTATTACAATTCCACAATTAAAACCAGTTTTACTTAGCGTTTCATTACTTGACGCTATTTTTACCATGAATTTATTCCCACTAATATGGCTAACTACAGGCGGCGGACCACTTGGGCAAACTGAAACAATAGCAACTTTAACATATAGGTGCTCTTTTGTTAGGTTCGAATTTGGCCGTGCCTCTGCACTTGCTGTAATT
>CAYJJL010000178.1:0-4652 GCA_964370455.1 uncultured Faecalibacterium sp. | reverse complement strand
ACTTTTAAAACCTCCGCGTTTTGACCTAGCTTTGCATTGGCTTTAATTAGTTTTTCATTTCCGCAAAAAAATAGTTTTTTCATCAATTTGTGCAAAAACACCCTTACCAACAACCATTGCAAAGTATTTTATATCAGCAAGCTTAATTTTGTTTTCATTTGCGTAGTTTACGGTCGCTTTACCTATTGGATGTTCAGAGCGACTTTCCACAGCTGCTACTAACGCGATTAATTCTTTTTCATCAAAATCAAAAGATTTAATGTTACTAATAGTTAATTTGCCATGGGTTATAGTACCCGTTTTATCAAAAGCGACAGTGTTTACATTGCCCATTCGTTCAAGCGCCTCGCCAGATTTTATAAGAACACCTTTTTTAGTTGCTTGCCCAATTGCCGCCATAATAGAGGTTGGTGTTGCGAGCGCAAGTGCGCAAGGGCAAAATACAACCAACACAGTTACAGCGCGTATTAAGGCATCATCTGGCTGATGTAAGCCATATGCAAGCACAATGTATGTAACAATAGCTATTAAACAGGCAATGGGTACAAGCCATGCAGCCCATTTATCAACTATTTTTTGCATTGGCGCTTTGTTGTTTTCGGCTGCCTCCACCAGTTTAATCATTTTTTGTAATGATGAATTTTTAAACGATTTTGTAACCATAATATCAACAGAGCCAAAACAATTTATAGTACCAGTAAAAACCTCATCATTTTCAGTTTTATCTATTGGCAAACTTTCGCCAGTTATTATACTTTGGTCAATAGATGTATGCCCAGCAGTTATAATGCCATCAGCAGGGAAGCTTTCGCCTGGCAAAACTCTGATGATATTACCTTTGTTAATATCCTTTGCTTCTATTATTTTTTCGCCATCGGCAGTTATTAATCTACCGGTCGTTGGCACAAGATTTAAAAGTTTTTCTATGCCTTTTTTTGCTTTTTCAACAGTGCGCTCCTCAAGCCATGCACCAATTGCCATTATAAAGGCAACTTCACCAGCAGCAAAAATATCGCCAATGTAAATTGCGGCTATCATGGCTATTGTAATTAATAAAGCAGAGCTAATAAAGCGTTTTTTAACTATGCGCCAAATAGCTAAATATGCAAGGGGAGTGCCAGAAATAATTATAGATGCCCATGCAAAATTAACCATTAAGATATTTTCGTAGCCAACAGTTAGCGGAAAGATATATTCGCCTATAAAGCTAACAGCTAGACATACACCTGATACCCAAAGCATGGGAACAGAGTTTAAAAATTTATCAATTTTTGCAAACATTATACACCTCACTATATAATTTTAGAAAATTGATTTAACGCAGAAATTAGTTTATCAATCGTTTCGTCCTCTTTACCATGGCTAATGCCATCAAGTACGCAGTGGTGCATATGCCCCTCAAGTATAACTTGGCCTGTTTTATGCAAGGCAGATTTTACAGCACCTATTTGTATTAAAATATCCTCACACGGTTTATCTTCATCCACCATTTTCATAATACCACGTACTTGGCCTTCTATGCGTTTAAGGCGCTTGTTTATTGCGATTGAGTCCATGCATTGCTTCATGTTTGTATCCTCCAACAATATTATTTTACAATGTGTTATACCCTAAGGGGGTATAGGTATATTATAAACAAGTTTATTTTGTTGTCAAGCATGAAAAAACAAACTCCATGCATGAAGTTTGTTTTTAATAAAATTATGATAATATAAAAAATAGGATAGCAATTTAAAGGTTTATATTTTCACTTTCAAGTTTTAGTAAATGTTCTTTCATATCTAGGCCACTTGCATAGCCAACAAGTTTACCACTTGCACCTATAACTCGGTGGCACGGCACAGCTATAGAAATTGGGTTTTTGTTATTGGCCATACCAACGGCTCTACATGCCTTATCGTTGCCTATTGCTATCGCAATATCTTTGTAAGTACGTGTTTCGCCATAGGGTATATCGCAAAGTGCTTGCCATACTTTTTGTTGAAAATCAGTGCCTTTAAGTTTATATTTAAAATCAAAAGTTTTTCTTTTACCGTTAAAATATTCTTGTAATTGCGCATAAATATTATCAGTAAATGGTGTTTTTACGCCAAAATCTGTTATTTTCGCTTGTACTCTTTTTAAGTAAGTAACTGCATTATCCTCGTATTCAATATAAATTTTACCAACAGGTGTTTCATAAATTGCAAAAGCCATTTTTAAACCTTTCTTTTAATAAATGTTGAAAAAATAATAAAAAAATAAAAAAACTCTTTATTTTTACAATATATTGTGGTAAACTAACCTCAGTTGCACAATATAAGTGTGATATAATAAAATTTGCAATTAGCATATTTGCAACTAAAGTCGATATAATAAACTACAAAATAAAAAAGGAGTAAATAATAATGAGTAAAATTGTAGTAATTGGCGGTAACCACGCAGGCACAGCTTGCGTAAATACAATACTTGATAATTACAAAGGTAATGAGGTTGTTGTATTTGATAGTAATAGTAACATTAGTTTTTTGGGTTGTGGTATGGCACTTTGGATAGGCAAGCAAATTGATGGCGCAGAGGGGTTATTTTATTCTAATAAAGAAACACTTGAGGCAAAAGGCGCTAAAATTTACATGGAAACCAAAGCGGATAATATAGATTTTGATAAGCAAGTTGTGTATGCGACAGGTAAAAATGGAGAAAAATATGAGGAAAGCTATGATAAGTTAATTATGGCGACAGGTTCATGGCCGATAGAACCTAAAATACCTGGTGCAGAGCTTGAAAATGTACAATACGTAAAGCTATTTCAACATGCACAAGTTGTTATTGATAAGCTAAACACAAACCCTGACATTAAAAATGTAACAGTTGTTGGTGCTGGTTATATAGGTGTAGAGCTTGCGGAGGCTTTTCAGCGTTGTGGCAAAAACACAACATTAATAGACATTGCAGATAGTTGCCTAACAACATATTACGACGAAATATTTACCGATAAAATGAAAGCAGTGCTTGAAGAAAACGGTGTTAAAACCGAGTTTAATCAAAAATTGTTAGAGATTTGTGGTGACAGTAAAGTTGAAAAAGTAATTACTGATAAAAAAGAAATTGAAGCTGATATGGTTGTTTTAGCTGTTGGATTTAAACCAAACACAACACTAGGTAAAGATAAACTAGAGCTGTTTAAAAATGGTTCGTATAAAGTAGGTTTAGACCAACAAACAAGCGTTAAAAATGTATACGCAATAGGGGACTGCGCAACAGTGTATGATAACTCAGTGCAAGACACTAACTATATAGCATTAGCAACAAATGCTGTACGTTCTGGCATAGTAGCAGCACATAATGCTTGTGGCACTGATTTAAAATCAATAGGCGTGCAAGGCTCTAATGGTATTTGTATTTATGGTTATAATATGGTTTCAACTGGTATAACAGCTTGCAAAGCAATTAATTTAGGCTATGATGCAGGTTATACTGATTACACAGATAACCAACGCCCAGAATTTGCACGTAAAAATGAGGAAGTAACTATTAGGATAGTGTATGATAAAAAAACTCGCAGAGTTTTAGGTGCGCAAATGGCATCTTTTTATGATTTATCAATGGGAATTCATATGTTCTCGCTAGCTATACAAGAGGGTGTAACCATAGATAAGCTAAAACTGTTAGATATATTTTTCTTACCACATTTTAATAAGCCATATAATTATATTACAATGGCGGCATTAACAGCGGAATAGTTAGTGGCGAGAACAATTGCTATAAACATTATATCTCTAATAAAACAAAAAAACAAGGCGCATATGCTTAGCATATGCGCCTTGTATAAGTTTGGTTAAGTTTTTAAAACTAAAGATTACTCTTTGATTTTAGAAACAACGCCTGAACCAACTGTACGGCCGCCTTCGCGGATAGCGAAACGTAGGCCTTCTTCCATAGCGATAGGAGTTAGTAGTTCAACGTCGATAGTAACGTTATCACCAGGCATGCACATTTCAACGCCTTCTGGTAGGTTGATGATACCAGTAACGTCAGTTGTACGGAAGTAGAACTGAGGGCGGTAGTTTGTGAAGAATGGTGTGTGACGGCCGCCTTCTTCTTTTTTCAAGATGTAAGCTTGACCTTCAAATTTTGTGTGAGGGTTAACAGAACCTGGTTTAGCAATAACTTGGCCACGTTCGATTTGCTCACGGTTAACGCCACGTAGTAGTGCGCCAACGTTATCACCAGCTTGTGTGAAGTCAAGTGATTTACGGAACATTTCAAGACCAGTAACAGTTGTTGTTAAACGCTCTTCTTTCAAGCCAACGATTTCCATTGGATCGCCAACGTGAGCTGTACCACGTTCTACACGACCAGTAGCAACAGTACCACGGCCAGAGATTGTCATAACGTCTTCAACAGGCATTAGGAAGTCTTTGTCAGCCATACGGTCTGGAGTTGGGATGAAATCATCAACAGCAGCCATAAGTTCCATGATGCAAGCATATTCTGGAGCAGATGTGTCTGTTGAAGCAGATTCAAGAGCTTTAAGAGCTGAACCTTTGATGATTGGGGTGTCGTCGCCTGGGAATTCGTAATCAGATAGTAGTTCACGGATTTCCATTTCAACTAGGTCAAGTAGCTCTTCGTCGTCAACCATGTCAACTTTGTTTAAGAAAACAACAAGA
>CAYJJL010000177.1:0-4681 GCA_964370455.1 uncultured Faecalibacterium sp. | reverse complement strand
GAGCGGGGGAAGAAATCTGCTCCCTGTATTTTTTCTAGAATATAGCCGTTTTCCGCTAGGTGCTTTGCATCTCTGGCGGCTGTTGCTGGGTTGCAACTAACCATAACAATGCGCTGTGGTGCCATCTCTAAAAGAGCTGTTAAGGTGGCGGTATCACAACCTTTGCGTGGTGGGTCAACTATAATTACATCTGGTTTTAAGCCGTCGTTTGCTAGTTTTGTGGCGGCAGTGCCAGCGTCGGCACAGATAAAATGGCATTTTTCTAAAATGTGTTTACCCATGCGGTTTGCGTTTTCTTTTGCGCTTTCGATAGCTTCAGGGATAATCTCAACACCTATGAGTTTTGCGCAATTATCTATCATCGAAAGCCCTATTGTACCCATGCCACAGTATAAATCCATTAAAAAATCTGTTGGTTTTAGTGCTGCAAATTCTTGCGCTACTCTATAAAGCTTTTCAGCGGCGGCATTGTTTACTTGATAAAACGAAAGTGGCCCAAGCTGAACAGGCACACCAGCAAGGGTATCTTCAATATAACCTTTACCATATATAATATGGTTTGTTTCGCCTAAGATAATATTAGTTTGTTTAGTGTTAACGTTGCATAAAATTGTTGATATTTGTGGGAATTGCGCACACAAACTTTCGGCAATTTTTGTGCTGTGTGGCAATGTTTTGCCATTGCATACAAAACATAGCATAATCTGCCCACTGTTTGCGCCTATGCGCAAAAATAAGTGGCGTATTAAGCCAGTGTGTGTGCTTTCTTCGTATGCGCTTACGCCGTGTTTTTCAAACTCTGCAAGACATGCACTGGCGATTTGGTTTATAATTTGTGGCTGTAAATGACAATCGGAATAAGCAACTATATTGTGGCTACGCTGTGCGTAAAAACCTGTTATAAGTTTACCATCTTTATTATACCCAACAGGGAATTGCGCTTTGTTGCGATAAAAATCTTTTTGTGGAGATGGCAAAAAGGGGAGCGGTTCAATATCAAAACCGCCTATACGCTGAAAAGCATCTGCAACTATTTGTGCCTTTGCCTCACATTCCGCTTCGTAAGTAATATGCCTATAACAGCAACCACCGCAAGGTGTTGCAACTTTGCAATCCTGTGGTGTGCGCAAAGGTGAGGGTGTAATTGTTTTTTCAATAATACCAAAGGCATATTTTTTGCAATCTTTAACTATGCGCACCGATAATTCGTCTTGTGGTGCGCTGTTTGGTACAAAAATTGCTTCGCCATCATAGCGACCAACACCACTGCCGTCGCTAGAGAGGCCATTGATAGTGAGTGGGATAATTTGATTTTTTTTAAGCGACATGTTTAGGTGTTCCGTTCTGCCATTGGCATAAATATTGTTTTAAATTAGCGAGTTAGTTTTAATTTTATGTTCCTAAGTTTATGGGTAAAGTACATATGGCGTTGTAAAGCCACCGTCTTCACTGAGTGAAAGCTCAGTGTCCAGCGTAATGTGATTGTTTTCCAGTAAGTTAAAAACCATTTGAGATAAATTTTCAGTTGTATATTTAACATCTAGGTAAACAAAACTATAATAATTATATTGTTCAGCTAGTGTGATAGCGTCATCAATACTATCAACAATTGCAGTAAACATAGGTGGGTTTTCGTCCTCTAGCCAGCCGTTTTCTGTAGCTAGTGCTAATGTGTTTGTGGCTTGCTCTACACCTATGCTAATAACAACCTCTGGTTTGGGTAAAAGTTCAGCTTGCGTTTCTGGTTCTAGCTCTAGCTCGGTAGTTTCATCGCTGTTTTCGTCACTTTCGTCACTGGCCTGTGCTTCGTCCTCGGTTTCCTCATCGCTTTCGCTGGTTTCAGTATCTTCAGCGGTAGTGGTTTGTGGTATAATTATAGCGGTGTCACTAACGTAAACTCCATATTGTTCACTGCTAGTTAGTGCTGAGGTTAAAGCTTCAGGTGTAAAGGATTGTTCAGGTGCTTGTGCATAGTAATCCAAAATAATATCTTGGTCAAAATCTATGATTTCCCCATTTTTAAAGCCGTTTGCAATTGCTTTACCTAAAAGTTCACCTGCAAAAGCTGGTGTGTTATCAAAAAACCAAGCCTTATCGCTAGTGTTTAAAAAAGTTTCACTTGGCAAGGCATCTGTAAAAATTACTGGTAAGTTTTGCTCGGTTAAAAAAGTTTCAAAAGTAGTATCGGGTGTTTCGGATAAATCAAAAATTAAAACTTTTGCGCCTTGGTCTATTAACTCCGTTGTTTTTGAAATAAGTTCTGTATTTGTACATTTAGCTTCTAAAAATACGTACTCGCTTTGAGAAAAACTATCTGAAAGATCAGGGACATCCACTAGTGTTGTTTCGGTGTTCGTGCTAACAAAGGCTACTGCGGTTTGTGGTAAAAATGCACCTGTCCAGTATAGGTAAATATACCAAAGCAATACGCCAGTAATGGCTAGTGCAACAAGATGATAAATAGCACGTATTATGTTTTTTTTCATGTATCAGACTCCGTGGATGTTTGGTTTAAGCTAAATAAATATTTGCTTGGTGGCATGCCTAGCAATTTTTTAAATACGCGAGAAAAATAAAATTGGTCAAAAAAGCCAACAGAAATTGCAACTTCGGCAATAGATAAATTACCGCTTTGCAAAAGGTTGCAGGCCTCGTTTATGCGATATTCAGTTAAGTAATCAA
The DNA here is from genome assembly GCA_964370455.1 of uncultured Faecalibacterium sp. Lineage (GTDB taxonomy): Bacteria > Bacillota > Clostridia > Oscillospirales > Ruminococcaceae > Faecalibacterium. The sequence continues at coordinate 1,999 of CAYJJL010000177.1, read as the reverse complement.
TAGGGCTTTTACCTATGTTTGCCATAAAAACCCTATAAAGGTGACTGCGTGAAACACCTATGCTTTTTGCAACATCATCTATTGAAATGCAGTGCGAATAATTGCCTTGTATAAATTTTATTGCATCTAGCACATATTGCGTGCTAGTGTTTTTGTTTTGTGTTTCGGTGTGCATTGTTTCGTGCATGAGTTTTGATAAAAATAGGTATAAATGCCCTATCATAGCAGTATCTTCTTTAGGTGAAAACCCATGGCTAGAATACATCTCTTGCAAAATATTTTCGAGTTGTGTGACATTTTGTGTGTGATGTATAGGTTTGCTTTTTGAAAAAGGTAGTTGTAAAACAAGTTTGTTTGCAATAGCGCCATTAAAGCCAACCCAAGCATACTCCCATGGGTCTTGGCTATCGGCAATATAACTATTTAATGTGCGTCGAGATACTAAAAACAAATCTCCAGCAGAAAGCTCAAATTCTTGTTCGTTGGAGCGGTACACACCTTTGCCAGAAAGTACTAAATGTATGAGATAATGATCACGTATACCAGGCCCCCAAATGTGGCTGGCATTACATTTTTCAAGCCCACAACTAAGTACAGATAGCTCTACATGCTCTGATGATGTATGTTTAAACGATTGCTTATAAACTTCTTGCATAATACTTTCCTTATTACGATTAAAACCAAATTTTCGACAATAAAAGAATTATAACATATTACTCAACAATTGTCCATAAAAAACAATGGAGAGATTTGTGAAAATATTTTAAAATAGTTTTAGCTATTATTGCTGAAATTGCGATAGATATCTTGCCATAGCGTCTATATCATCGTGGCAGTTATCTAAAAACTGTTTGTAGCCGCAAAAATTTTCTTCTTTATTTAGGTACATGGAGTATTTCATGCGTGGACATCCGCCACCACACATGTTGCGATATCGGCATGTTTGGCAAATTTTGCCGTTTGTGCGTGGCTGTGCAAGGTATTTTTCACTTAACTCGCAAGTTTGCAATTGTTGTATGGTTTTTTCGTAAATATTGCCTAGGTTCCAGTTATCTAAAACGTAAAAATCACATGGATAAACACTACCATCTGCTTCTACTATCATTTGTACATTACAGCGCCCTGTAAAACCGCAAGCAGTGCAAGCACGCCTAAGCATTAGGTTAAAAAAGTCATCAAAAAATTTAACGCTTATGTAATTGCCTTTGCGCATTTCTTTTGCCCAAAGTGGGAAAAGCTCTGTATAAAATGAGGCGAATTTTTTGGATGTAACTGCACACCCGCCGGATTCCCCACCATCAAGCTCGCCTAGGCAAGGTACAAATTGTATAAAATTTATTTTGTTTTTTAAAATAAAATTCCAATATTCACGTGGGCGACGTGCAGCTTGCTCTGTTAAAACTGTAAGTATGTTATATTCAACCTTAAATTTATCAAAAAGTTTTTTTGTGTTTAATATACGCTCAAAAGTACCTTCGTTTTGTGGGGTGCGTCGGTTTGCATCGTGGTAGGTTTGTGGGCCATCCATGGAAAGCCCTACTAAAAAGTTATGCTCGTGCAAAAACTTTGCCCATTCTTCATCAATAATAAAACCATTTGTTTGCAAAGCAAAGCTAACTTGCCCACTAAATGTGTGTGATTGGGTAGCTTTAACAAATGCTTTAAAGTAATTAAGCCCTGCTAAAGTTGGCTCACCACCTTGGAAAGCAAAGTTAATGCTATCTTTACTAGTAAGTTGGCCTAAAACACGATTTACCAGTTTATTTGCATCGTCAGTTTTCATCATACCCATTGAGTATTGCTCACGGCTAGTACATTCATCTATATAAAAGCAATATTTACAACGTATATTACACCGCCCAGAAGCTGGCTTTATCATAACAGAATAGTTCATAGTTACTTCCTTTTTAAAAATAAAATTACGTTTAGAAGTATAACATAGATATAGATTTTTCGCAATTTTTTCTATAAATTATAAAAAGAAAAAATTTCAGAAAAA
>CAYJJL010000176.1:0-4709 GCA_964370455.1 uncultured Faecalibacterium sp. | reverse complement strand
TTCCCAACAAGCAAAATGCAAGGGTGTGTACAACCTTGCCCTGCTTGCCACTTTTGTAGGTGAAAAATAAATGTTAGTTAATTATAGTTCCGTTGGACTAAACTTTCCTGTTATTTTTATTTCATATGTACTAGAGAGTTTCGCTTTGGCAGCAATAATTTCAATCACTCTTAGCAGTGAAGTAATAGATGTTTCGTAATTTTTATCTTTTTTGCTAAACAAAACGATTGATGTTTGAATACTAAATTTTATATTCTTTAATTCATCATAAGATAGTATTTCGTTAGAAATAAGAACAGGTTCATATATTTCTAAATTTTTCAAAGCTTGTAGTAAACTTAAACCACCAGTATATAAATTGTTAAACACTTTTTGTACTTGAAGTAATTGTGCTTCATCCATATTTTTCTGTGCACTCAAGCTATATTTTGATGCAATTTCTTTAGCATGGCTAATAAACTCAGATTGTGAATAAGTGCGTTCTATATTTTCGCCTTCCTTACTTAAGTAAACTAATCCAGGTAAACAGAAATACTTTTCTGAAGAAAGCTCCCAGTTGATTTTGTTATTATTTAAATTGTGTTCAAACCAAAGAATATTTTGTAAATAGATTTGCAGATTATCGTAAAGGTCATAAAGGTACTGTTTGGCTAATTTTATTTTTTGCTGCTCTCTATTATATTTATCAATAATATCGATAAATATTGCCATTGCTGCAGCTGAAAAAACACCACATCCAACGCTCATTAAAATCCAATAAATATCTGTTGATTGATTTAGTTTTGTAGATACATACACCAAAATAAAAGAAACTGTAACACTAATTAAATATATTATGTATCTACTAGTACAAAAGTTTTTTATAGCCTCACATACTTTTTTAAAATATGTACGTATATTTTTTTTCATAGCTATTTCTCCTACGTTTTATTTTCTAAATATAAAATAAATCCGAACCCTTCCCCAATCGGGCAAAAGTTCGGATTATCTGCTTTTGGTGGAGGCGATGGGAGTCGAACCCATGTCCGAAAGGAGTCTGGTATGAGTATCTCCGGGTGCAGGCAGTCTATAACATTCCCTTTATTTTACGCCGATTGCCAGGCTTAAAACATTAGTAGCTTCATAAGTTCATGACAAATCGCAAAGCTTAAATCTGTTCACGTGCTGTATCTAAAGGACGCCCTGACCCCACACGATACAAATGTGGGCAGAACGGCAGCACTCAGGCTGCAGCTAACTGATAGTTATTGTCAGTTAATTATTGTAGAGCTTTTTTAGCAGTTCCCCACTGCTACCCGCTGCTCAATCCTCGCTCCCCCCGTCGAAACCATTACGCCCCCTCATTTTTACATTACAAATTGCAATGTAAGCTTTAGTAGTTTGTTCAAATTTCAAAAGAAAGGTGGATTGAAAAAACCTTGCCTTGGTATGTTTTTTGGAAACTTGCTTTTATTAATTAATAACAACCTTCACAAAAAACTATATATAAATGCCTTAAAAAGCACTATATCAAAATTATGCGTTGTATCGTCCGTTAGATTTAACTGCACGGTCAATTTCACGCCTTGCATCTCTGCTTGCTGCGCTCGCCCGCTTATCGTAAAGTTTTTTACCTTTACACAAGCCAAGCTCTAATTTTACTTTACCTTGCTTAAAATAAAGCGAAAGTGGTATTAATGTGTAGCCTTGCAACTTGCACTGTTGCTTAAAATGTCGTATTTGCTTTTTGTGTGCAAGCAAACGACGCTCACGTGTTGGGTCTTGGTTAAAAATATTACCTTGCTCGTATGGGCTTATGTGCATACCTTTAACTAATAGCTCGCCGTTTTCAATATCTGCCCAGCTATCTTTTAAGTTAACACCGCCAGCACGTAAGCTTTTAACCTCTGTGCCTTTTAACTCAACCCCAGTTTCGAGAGATTCTATAACAAAATATTCATGCCAAGCCGCACGGTTTTTGGATATTTGCCTTGTAGCTGGTTTTGCTGTTTGTGCCATGCTAGAAACTCCCCTTTCTGAGTATTTGCTAAATTGGTGTGGTAAATCAGTTTTTTCATTATAACACAAATGCGCTAAAAATGCAAAGCGTTTTTTAGCGCATTTTGTAATGTGTTATATAATTTGTTTAGTTTGCATTAAAACTTACCTAGGTATGATTTTTATAACAATTAAATCTAATTATTAAAGTTCATCTCGCCCTGAAAGCGCACGGAACAAGGTTGTTTCGTCAGCGTACTCTAAACTAGAGCCAACTGGTAAACCGTATGCTAAACGAGTTGTCTTAATGCCTAAAGGTTTTATCAATTTTGAAAGGTAAAGCGCAGTTGCCTCACCCTCAACAGTAGGGTTTGTTGCCATTATAACCTCTGTTATTTTACCATCGTGCAAGCGTGCAAGTAGCTCTTTAACACAAAGTTGCTCAGCACCAATGCCGTCAACTGGGCTTATTAAGCCGTGCAAAACATGGTATAAACCATGGTACTCACGTGTGCGCTCAAATGCATCAATATCACGTGGTTTTTCAACCACACAGATAATGCTACTATCACGTTTTGCGCTAGAGCAAATTTTGCAAACTTCGCCCTCGGTAAAATCCATGCAGTGTTTGCAGCGATGTAACTGTGAATGTGCGTTTTGTATAGCAACAGCAAGTTCCCTCGCCTCGCTTGGTGTCATCGCAAGCACTTGATATGCCATGCGCAACGCACCTTTGCGCCCTATACCTGAAAACTTTGCAAATTCATCCACTAATTTTTCTAGTGGTGCTGCATTCATCGCCATTTTAATTCCTCCTGCAAGTTATAACCGCTTAACTGTGTTTTTTATAGCCCTGGTATGTTCATACCGCCAGTAATTTTGCCCATTTCTTCAGATGCGTTTTCATCAACTATTGCAACAGTTGCGTTAAAAGCAGCTGCAATTAAATCTTCTAACATTTCGATATCGTCTGGGTCAACTGCTTCTGGTGTAATGTTTAGGCTAATAACTTCGTGTTTGCCGTTCATTGTAACAGTTACCATTTCGCCAGATGCACTACCTGTGTACTCTTTAGCTTCAAGTTCTGCTTGTTTAATTTTCATGTCATCTTGCATTTTTTGTGCTTGGCGCATCATTGCACCCATATCTGGGCGACCAAAACCTTGTGGCATTCTTGCTTTCATTGTTGTTTCTCCTTTTTATGCTGTTAATATTTTTATTTTTAATTAAAACGTATTTATGTTAGGTGCTTTGTTCCTCATCTTGTATTTGCACATTGAGGCCTTTTTCACCTAGAGAAAGTAAAACTTCCTCTGCGTTAACTTCAACTTCGATATTTTGTGGTTGCTCATATGGGCCAATGCCACAAGATATCCCCGAAACTTCGTATATTATTTTTTTGATAAGTGCTTGGCTATCTTTGTTTGCACGTATAAAATCTCTAAATACTTTACCACCATCTATTAGCACATGCACGCCGTTAAAATATGCCGTTGAACGTTTTACATAACCAAAAAGCATAAGGTCTTTTTGCTCAAGTGCATTTAAAACTGCGCCCCAGTGCTCAAAAATAACAGGCGCTGTTTTTTGCTTAGGTGCTTGTGGTGCTATTTCTTTTGGTGGTGCTGGTTTTAGTGTTTCAGTTTTTACTGGCACTATTTCGGCTATAGGCTCAGGCTCTGCAATGGGTTCAGGCTGTGTAGTAACTGGCTTTGCTGCCACCTTAACAGGTGCATCAGCTGGTGGCAAATATGGTGCTGTCGGCTGTGCAACTGGTGCACTTGCTACAAAAGGTGCCGCTTGTTGTTGCTGATTTTGCACTGGCGCATTTATGTTTAATGTAGCAGCAATAACTTCTGGCTGGCTTATACTTAAAAGCGCAAGCTCTACCTCCATACGTGGGTCGCTACCGCGTGACATTTTTTCCAAAGATGTACCTAATGCCCTTAAAGCTCGCACACATATTGCTTGGTTGATATCCTTGCTTTTTTGCCTATATTGTTGTTCTTCCTCAGGTGAAACTGACGTTAATAGCGAGGTTCCATCTGGCAAAGCAGCAAGCATAAAATTGCGGTAGTGATGTATAAGCTCTTCTGCAAGGCGCTTAAAATCAACAGATTGTTGGCGCAAATGTGCTAGTTGCTCAAGTGCAGTTACTATATCGCCTTTTAATAACGCATCAGATATAGCAAACAGATAACTTTTATCTGTAACACCAGCCATACGGCGCACAGTGTCTTCGTCTATAACATTTGTTACACCAGCGCAAGTATCTAAAATAGATAAAGTATCACGCAAAGCGCCATCGGCTAGCCTTGCAATTAAATCTGCTGCATTTTGTGAAAGCTCTAGGTTTTCCTGCTGTGCAACATAAAGTGCTCTATCCGCTAAATCTTTAGGTGTTATGCGTGTAAAATCGTAACGTTGGCAACGTGAAAGTATAGTTGCTAAAACTTTTTGTATTTCCGTTGTAGCTAGTATAAAAATAACGTGGCTTGGTGGTTCTTCCAGCGTTTTAAGCAAAGCATTAAAAGCCGCTGTTGAAAGCATGTGCACTACGTCTATAATATATACTTTATATTTACAAACACTTGGCGTATATGCTGTTTCATCACGCAGTTCACGTATATAATCAACGCCATTATTTGAGGCAGCGTCCATTTCCACTTCGTCCATAACTGTGCCTGCCTCTATGCCTTGGCATACTGCACATTCACAACAAGGGTCGCCAT
>CAYJJL010000175.1:2290-4723 GCA_964370455.1 uncultured Faecalibacterium sp. | reverse complement strand
TAACATACTTACAATTATATAGCACCAAAAAGCAAAAAACAATCTTTTACTGCAAAAACTTCGTACACACATAAAAAGCAGCGCTTTCTATTAAAACGAAAGCACTGCTTTTTTAATAAAATCTAGCAAACTTATGTTTGCTTTAATAACACAAAACCATTTAAAACAAATATATGTTGCATGTTTATTCAAACATATCAATTATACCCCTTGGGCATACTTGTGCGCATTTTCCACAGGCTACGCAAAGTTCTGGGTTAACACTTGCTTTAAACGAAGTAACTGTTACCGCATTTGTAGGGCAAACTTTTTGGCATTTCATACAGCCTATACAGCCCACTTTACATATTTTTACAACACCTGCACCCTTATCGCAGTTTGAGCAACGAATAAGCGCTTGTTTTTTATACGGAACCATATCTATTATTTTTTTAGGGCAAACAGCAATACATTTACCGCAAGCTTTGCACAGTTTTGCATCAATTATTGCAACACCGTTACATACACTAACTGCATTAAACGGGCAAGCACGCTCGCAATCGCCCATGCCAAGGCAACCAAAGCGACAACTTGGGACACCACCTACTAAAAGCGCTGCCGCCGAGCAAGATTTTATGCCGTCGTACTCAACTTTATCGTCTGTAACATCGTATGATCCAACGCAGTTGACAATTGCCGTTTTTTTGACAAGTGTACCGCTCACGCCTAAAATTGCGTTGCATGCGTTCATACAATCCTCGCCACCAGGTGGACATAGGCCTGTTTCGGCATTGCCCTCTGCCATTGCAAGTGCATAACCGCTACAACCTGAAAAACCACATGCACCACAGTTTGCACCTGGTAAGGCGGATTCAAGCGCTTCGGCTTTTTTGTTTTTTGGCACAGCCATTAGTACAGATGCGATAGATAATACAACACCAGAACTTATGCCTATTATCGTTATAATTATAACACCTGTTAAAATATCTCCCATAATAAACTCTCCTCGTTAATTTACAATCATTAAACTAATCCGTCGACTACCCCTGCGAAACCTAAAAAGGATACCGCAACCAGCGAAGCCGCAACCAGTGTTATCGGAAGACCTTTCATAAATTTGGGAACATCACAAAGCTCTAATCTTTCCCTTACGCCTGCAAAAATTACCATAGCAACTAAAAAGCCAACACCTGAGCCAAAGGCATTTACAAGCGAGTGCACATAACCAAAACTTGCATCGGATGCGCCTTTTTCTAAAACTAACATTGTAACACCTAAAACAGCGCAGTTTGTTGTTATTAAAGGCAAATATATACCAAGGGCGTTATAAAGTGGTGGCATATATTTTTTTAATATAATTTCCAAAAGCTGAACTAAAGAAGCAATTATTAAAATAAATGCTATCGTTTGGAGGTATTCAACCTCGTTTGGTAGTAAAATATATGTATATATAGGCCAAGTAACCGCTGTTGCAATTATCATAATAACAATAACTGCACAGCTCATGCCTACGGCTGTGTTTAACTTTTTTGAAACACCCAAAAATGGGCAAATACCCAAAAACTTATTTAAAACATAGTTTTCAGTTAAAATTGCCGCTAAAAAAATACCAAGGAAAACTCTTATTGTATCAGCCATTATTATTTTCCTCCGTGTTTAAAAGTTTAGAACAGGATTTAGCCATAGGGCATGCTTTGCAAGCCATAGTTTCTGGTGCTTGGCCTTCTGCTGAAAGCTTGCCAGCCAAGGCTATAAGCATACCAAACACGAAAAATCCACCAGGTGGGAGTAAAAATATAATTATAGGATCCATTATACCTGTTAAAATTGGCAAACTGAAAATTGTCCCTGCACCTAAAAGCTCACGTATAATGCCCATTGCTAAAAGGGCAGCTGTAAAACCTATGCCCATGCCAAGACCATCTATAATTGAAGGAAGCAATTTATTTTTACAAGCAAACATCTCTGCCCTGCCTAAAATAACACAGTTTACAACTATAAGCGGTAAAAAAACGCCTAAGCTTGCATCTAGTTCAGGTGCGTATGCTTTTACAAACATTTGAACTATCGTAACAAAACTTGCAATGATTGTTATAAATGCTGGTATACGCACTTTATCTGGTATAAATTTGCGCATTAGAGAAATAACGCTGTTTGAACATACCAAAACAAACATAGTTGCAAGCCCCATACCAATTGCATTTTCTGCACTTGTTGTAACCGCAAGTGTGGGACATGTACCAAGAAGCAACCTTAAAACTGGGTTTTCTTTTAAAATACCCTTGGTAAACTCTTGCTTTAAACTTTTTGCCATTTATTTACCCTCCTACAATCTGCGAGTATAACTCAACTGCTTCGTTTACTGCAATAGTTACTGCCTCGCTTGTAATAGTTGCACCAGTAAGCGCCTCAACCTGTGCATCACTTGCCGTTTGGTTTTTTATAACAGTTTGC
>CAYJJL010000175.1:1675-2280 GCA_964370455.1 uncultured Faecalibacterium sp. | reverse complement strand
TTAGCTCTGTGGCCATTTGTTTAAATTGCTCTGTAAAATCCGCTTTAGTGCAGTTTGCGCCAAGGCCAGGTGTTTCGGTTTGCTCTAAAATTACAATACCTGTTATATTTTGCTCAAGGTCAATGCCTGTCATAACACTGATAGTCCCTGCATAGCCTGAGCTTGCAGTTACAAATATATACCCAACCGCTTCATCGCCTTTATACGCTTTTACAGTGTTGGCATCAATCTCCTCAAAATTATCTGCATCGCTCATTACAATCATTCGGCTTGTTCTAATTGTTTCCTCCTGTGCGAGCGCAATTTGGTCTTTAGTAAGCTCGTTTGTTAGCACTAGCAAAGCTGTGGCGCAAAAACATATTATCGATAAAATTATTGCAGGAAGTAAAATATCTTTAAAATTAAATTTCATTTTTCTTGCCTCCAAAAGTTTTTTTACTACCAAAAGGCTTTACCCTTATGCCTCTTTCTATTAAAGGCACTAAAATATTCATGATAACAATAGCGTAAGAAACACCCTCTGGCAAACTACCGTAAACACGTATTAACACTGTTAAAACCGCACAGCCAAGTGCAAAAACAAACCTTGCTTTTGTGTGTATTGG
>CAYJJL010000175.1:0-1665 GCA_964370455.1 uncultured Faecalibacterium sp. | reverse complement strand
AGCCATAAAAATTGCGCCTAACATTAAGCCACCGCTCAAAATATCAAAAAGAGGGTCTCGCCCTAAAATGAATGAAAACACAAAGACAGTGCCTATATATGTAACGGGGATAACAGGGCTTATTACTTTTTTTATAACAAGATATACCCCACCTATTATAAGCGCTAATGCGCTAGTTTCGCCAATGCAACCTGCTGTGTTGCCAATAAATAAATCTAGGTAACTTACGCTTGTGTTTTCAGCCAAAGCAAGTGGTGTTGCGCTACTTACTGCATCAAAAGGTGAAACCCATTGTGTCATTTTACTAGGGAATGAATTTAAAAGTATTATTCTGGCTGCAAGTGCTGGGTTTACAAAGTTTGAACCTATGCCACCAAACATTTGTTTTACTACAACTATTGCAATTAGAGAGCCAAAAATTGCAATAAAAGGGCTTACCGTAGGTGGCATATTAAAAGCAATTAATACACCTGTTACCACTGCGCTTAAATCACGAATTGTTTGCTCTCTTTTCATTACACGCCTTGAAAGATATTCGAAAACCACACAAGAAACAATGCAAGTTATTAAAATAACAACAGCGCTAAACCCAAAAAATATTATACTTGCTGTCATTGCAGGAATTAAGGCTATAACAACATCAAGCATGATATTGCTAGTACTAGTTTTTGTTTGTATATGTGGCGATGACGCAACAACAAATTTATCCATTATTTTGCACCTGCCTTTCTGATAATTGATTTTCCGAGTTTTATTGAGTGAACTAATTTTCGGTGGGCAGGGCAACTAAACGTACAACAACCACACTCCATACATGACATAATGTCATGCTTTTTAAGTTGCTCTACATCTAAATAATTTACATATTTATCAAAAATAGTTGGGATTAAAGACATAGGACATGAGTTTACACAGCGTCCGCAACGTATGCAATCACTTGTTTTTTCCAGCCATGCCATGTGCTCATCAAAACATAGTATGCCGTTATTTTGTTTTATGATAGGCACGTTATCACTAGCTACTGTTACGCCCATCATAGGGCCACCCATTATAACTTTTTTAGCTTGGCTTTTATAGCCACCTGTAAATTCGATTACATCGCTTATCAACGTACCTACTGGAACAATAACATTCATAGGGTTTTTAACAGCATTGCCCTCAATTGTAACTCTCTTCATAATTAGTGGAATACCGTTTCGCATGTATGAGTTAAAAAACGAAACCGAACCTATGTTCATAACAATACAGCCTACATCTAATGGTAATTTACCATTAGGCACACATCTACCAGTTGCCGCTTGTATCAAAGTTTTTTCTGCACCTTGTGGATACACCGAACGCAATTTCATCACAAAAACACCGTCATGATTTTTGACAGCGTCTAAAAGAAGTTTTATTGCATCAGGTTTATTACTTTCAACAGCGATAATTACTTTTTCGATATTTAAAATTTCTTTTATTTGTAATAGGCCATCTATAATATTATCAGTATTTTCTAGGGCTTCTCTATGGTCTGAGGTTAAATATGGCTCACATTCAGCTGCATTTATGATTAAATAATCAACTTTTTTATCCTCAGGTACATTAAGCTTAACATGCGCTGGAAAACCCGCACCACCTAAACCAACTAGGCCGCTTTTTCGAACCACAGCCGATAAAGTTTTT
>CAYJJL010000174.1:0-4846 GCA_964370455.1 uncultured Faecalibacterium sp. | reverse complement strand
CCCACACCATCGCCAAGTGCGCAAAAAGATTTAGATAACGAAAATGCCGAAGCCGAAGATGAAAATCTTTTGATGGCTGATTTTGGTGTGGCTTTGTTTTCTCTAGCTGGTATGGCTCCAAGAGCCAGTACAGATTATGGTATAACTGTTGCAGGTGTGGCAATTACTTCAGAAAATTTAGTTGTAGATACCACAGATGTTTCCAGCATCAGTGGTAGTGCTACATATGATTTAGCAACAAATACATTAACGCTAAATGGGTTAACTATTAGTGGTGCATATGTAGGCGGTGTTATAACAACAAATAAAGCACTAAATATAAATATTGTCGGAACTAACAATATAACAAACAGTACTGCAAATGGTATACAAGTAACAGATTATACTGTTGCTGTCACACTTACTGGTAATGGCGAACTTAATCTTACAGCAGGATCAGATTTACAAGCGAGTGGTATTTCTGGCACAACCAATATAATAAGTGGCACAATAACCACTACAGCAAGCGCTTCTAGTGGTCATGGCGTATTCGGTGCAGTAATAATGAGTGGTGGCAATTTAAGAATAAATACAAGTGGAGCAGCGGGGCATGGTATAGCTACATCGTTAAAAATATCAGGGGGAACAGTTACAACAACAGTAACTGGTGGGGCAGCAAGTGGTATTGCATCTGGCCTAGAAATGACAGGTGGCACGGTTAAAGCAAGCTCTTCAAATTATCCAGCGGTTTCAGGTGCAACTACTATAAACTGTGGCACGCTAGAAGCACAAGGCACAACAGCGTTGAATGGCTCTTTAGATATTAGAGATACTATTGAGGGTTCATCAGAGAAAAAAACAGTAACAATTAATAGTGGTGCAGATGCTAGTGCGCCAGAGGTAGATGCAGATACATTTACGATAGGTAGCGACCAATACACAAAGATAGTGGTTGGTAATTGTAGTGGTGGTGGTATAACCCCACCAGCGGATAATTTTACGCTAACATATAACTCCAATACAGGGGCATCTAGCACAACTCAACTAGATGAAGAAACTGGTAAACAAATAACAGTTAATAGTAACACCTTTGCTAATACTGGATATAAATTTGTAAGCTGGAATACAAAAGCAGACGGTAAAGGGACAACTTATCAGCCTAATAGTTCTATAACTTTAACAGAAAATACAATTTTGTACGCAATTTGGCAAAAAGAACATACTATTACATTTGACCCTAACTATACAGGCGGAACGCCTACAACTGAAAAAGTTGAGGATGGTGATAGTACAACAACGCCTACCGAAACTGTGGTTACAAGGCCAGGGTATGAGCTTGATAGCTGGAATACAAAGCAAGACGGAACAGGTGAAAAATATGAGCCTGGCACGGCTATAACACCAGATAGTGATGAAACTTTATATGCGCAGTGGAAATATACACTTTCGTATAATATAAATAATGGAACAGGCATAATACCAGCCGATAAAGTGCTTAAAGAAAACGAAACAACTACAATAGCAAACGATAATTTATTTGAAAAAGATGGGTTTGTTTTTAAAGGTTGGAGCACGACACAAAACGGAACAGTTGAATACACCAAAAATCAATCTGACGTAAAGTTTAACGGTAACACAACACTATACGCAGTTTGGGAAGAAAAAGTGACATTGCAGTATGATGCAAATGGCGTAACAGGTGTTACTGTACCGAATACGAAAATTGTGGAAAAAGGCACTACATTAGCAGTAGGTGGCGTTACAGGTTATGACGAAAATCATTATAGATTTACTGGCTGGAACACACAAGCAAGTGGCGGTGGCGATGCGTATGCAACTAGCGGTGATATAACTATTGATGCAAATACTACACTTTATGCACAGTGGGAGCAATTAGTAACGCTAAAGTATAACTTAAATGGTGCAACAGGTACACCGCCAGTTTCGGTTACTCAAGTGCTAAATAGCTATGTAAATATAAGCACTACTATACCAACAAGAGATAACTATACATTTTTAGGTTGGGATTTAAATAAAGATAGCACAACTGCTGCATATGGTGAAAACCATGGACAGATTAGAGTTATAAACCTTGATAGCGATAAAGAACTTTTTGCAATTTGGCAAAAAGATGATGCTGGAATAACAGACCCAGTTACTGCAACTATTACATATAGTAGCAATGGCAAAACGGCAACTGTACCACAGGCAAATACTGTTGAAAAAGGGCAAAAGGTTACAATAGGCACAGCAACAGCTTTTGATAGTGCTGAATATAACTTCCTTGGATGGAGCACAAATAGCAGTGCGACAGTAGCAGATAGTGCATATGAAAAAAATACAATCTACACCTTAAATGCAGATTTAACACTTTATGCAGTTTGGCAAAAAATACATACAGTGGGGTTCGATAAAGGTGATTCTGATTCAGGCACGCCACCAGTTGATAAAGATGTTGATGATGGCGACAGCATAGTAATACCTGATAAAGGCACACTTGAAAAACCTGATCACGAGTTTGAGGGCTGGCAAGAAGATACAAATGGCGACGGCACACCTGATGGACCTATTGTAAAACCAGGTGATAGCTTTACACCAGATGAAGACACGACTTTCTACCCAGTGTGGACGTATAACCCAATTTTAACTTACAATGCAAATGATAGCTCAGGCAGAACAGCAACGGATGCTGAAATAGGTGCGTCAAAAACTGTTGATGCAAATAGCTTTACGAGAAGCGGATATACTTTTTTATACTGGACAATAAACCAAGCTGGTGTAAGCCAAATTTACCGCCCAGGTAATGCAATTGCACTAACAGATGATATGGTTTTGTATGCGCAGTGGCAAGTAAATAGCTCAGGCGGTGGTGGCACAACAACACCAGCAACACCAGTTCCAGCAACGCCAACTCCAACACCAACACCAACAATTGCACCAGTAGTAACAGCGACAGCTACACCTACACCAACGCCGACAGCTACACCTGAGGCAAGCACAACGCCAGAGCCACTAACAACAGCAACACCAAGTACAGAGCCAACAACAGTGCCAACCCCAGACCCTACAGATGATGGCACAAATGGCGGCGGTGGTACAACCGAGCAACCAAGCGTTGATATTACACCTGAGGGCGGCATTGATATAGATACAACCAAACCTACAGAGCCACCTATAAATGTACAAATTGATGGTAATGATTTGGATGATGATTTATACATATTTGAGGATGGTAACTTGAGTATCTTGCCAGAAGCTTTTGAAAATTTAGATGATGGCGAGCATATCGTTACTGTTGAATACGAAAACAGTGAACCTACACAAACAGCAGTAATTACAGATAACGGTGTGCCATTATCGGCAAATGTAATAGGCTTTGCAGGATGGAGCTTGTTTGATTTATTAATGACTATCCTAACGTTTATACTTGCAGTGCTTTATATTTTACGCAAAAAATATAAAGCAAACGATGATGAGGAAGAAGATTTTGAAAGTGAAGAAGAACGTGAGGAAAAATATAAAAAACAAAGATTAATTAAAGTAATAGGCGTGTTGTTATTTATAATTACCTTGATTTTCTTGCTGGTTACACAAGATTTCACCTTACCTATGATTATTTTTGATAAATATAGTTTAGCGTTTGCTATACTTGCCATAGTACAACTGCTAGCAGGTATTTTAACAGCAAAACGCAACAAAAAACAAGATGAAAAAGCAAAGCATGCTTAAGTTTTAAACCTATTTTAACAGCGTTGTTAAAAACTAAAGCGCAATAACTTGAAAAATCTAAACTCAGGTAAATAAAAAACTGCCCACTTAAAGTTTAAGCTTTAAGCGGGCAGTTTTGATTTTTAGATAAAGTAGTTTAAAATACCAATGATTAGTTAAGTATCTAAATAATTACGTACAAGTGACTGCAATAAATCATCACGATCTAGCTTGCGTATAAGGTTGCGTGCACCCATGTGAGTGGTTATATAAGTAGGGTCCTCAGATAAAATATAACCAACTAATTGATTAATAGGGTTATAGCCTTTTTCCTTAAGAGCATCATACACCTGTTGTAAAATTTCATGGATTTCGCTGTCTTTATCATCATAAATTGAAAAAATTGCGGTAGGGTCTTTCATAGTGATGCTCCTCTCTGCTGTTAAAATGTATTTTACTCATTGTACACTATTTTTTTAAAGAGTGCAAGGAAACAGACAAAAAAACATCATATTCTACAAAAAATATTAGCTACGTATTGCAACATTAATATTGCTTAAATTTTTAAGAATTTTTTCTATGCATGCATCAACCTCTACATCTGTTAAGGTTTTATCTGGCGCACGGAAAACAAGGTTGTAAGCTAAACTTTTTGTACCCTCGGCAATTTTATCGCCTGTGTAAATATCAAACAAGCTACCACACTCAAGTAATTTGCCAGCCGCTTTTTGTATGCAAGCTACAATATCGCCAGCAGGGCAAGCTACGTCAGCAACAAGTGCAAGGTCACGTGTTGAGGCAGGTGTTTTTGGCAATGGTTTATAGTTTGCCTGTGCAACTCTGCAAGCAAATAAGGTATCAAGGTTTATATCAGCGGCAACAACACGTGTTTTTATGCCGTAGTTAGCACAAACTTTTGGGTGTATTTCGCCTATTGTTGCAAGCAAAACTTCCTCAGCGCCGTTGCGGCATAGTATATCAGCTGTGCGCCCAGGGTGCCAAGTGTTACCCTCGGTGTTGCGTATGACACGCAAACGGCTAGGTGCTATGTGTGCAGTTGCTGTTAAACGTTCAACAATGCCTTTCATTGCGCGGTAATCCCAGTTTGCGCCATAAGCCGCAGTGATAATTTTTTGGTTTTCAGTAGGTAGCAAATCAT
>CAYJJL010000173.1:0-4850 GCA_964370455.1 uncultured Faecalibacterium sp. | reverse complement strand
GGCGTGAGTTACTTCACAGCGTATTTTTATAAATGTTCTTTAAGCTCAGTCATATGTGCCCAGTAACGTTTTGGGCAATGCGTTCTGCGACATTTTTCGTTATGGCGTGGTTTTATTTCAATTGTATTATAAAATTGTTTCCACAAACTTTGGTAATAACTTTCTTTTTCATCTGGTGTCGGCAGTTTTAAAGGCGCAACAAGGTCAAGTATGCTAGTTTTACGCTCATTGTGTAACAATGCCGCACAATGCGTTTCATCGTAAATCAAAAAATTTTCCTCATAAAAACGCGCACAAAAATGCAAGCGTAGTATAGGCAAAACATAGTTTTTAGGAGCTATTACTGCACCTAACATACCATTACTTTCTTCAAACCGCACAAAGCCCTTAAATAAATGTGCCTCGTGCAATACATTTTTTTGCATGGCATAAACTGGCGCAACTTTTTCGTGGCCTAGCATATACATTGCAGGTTTACCCTCAGCAAGTGCAAATTGTATAAAGCGTAACAAATGAAACTCTTTTTCCTCGTTACCACTCAAAAAACACACGCTTATAAGCTCTTGTGCATCTTTGCAAATTTTTGTGCCTATGCTATCAAAGACACGTTTTGCATGCAACTCATTTGTTTCAATAAACACGCTTTGATACAAACTTGGTTTTTCTAAACTTGGTCGCCATATTGCAAAAGGTGTGTGTTTTGCATTAAAACTTTCGAATACACATGATAAAAAGCCATCAAAAGTACCATCATAACAATAAATTATATCCGCTGTGGGATATCCATATTTTTGCATTTTTCCACCTTTTAACTTGTTGTATCTATCGGTATAGATTTTCAAACATTTTTTAGAGCGAAGCGAAGAAAAAATCATACCTGAGTAAGTTTTTTATTGTTTTGCGATTATATAATTAAAGTGCTTTTGCCAGCATGCTCACTGTTTCTTCATGCGCTTGTTTTAAGGCTAAAGGCGTTGAATTAGCGTTTAACATTTGTGTTTGTGGCAGTGAAAACAAACTCAATTGCTCAGCACCAAATGAGTAAACATTTGGGTCGATAAGTGCTCGTGTGACACTCTCACGCCCTAGTGTACCCTTTGCAACATGTGCACCTGTAAAATCTCTACAAGTTATAAAATACTGTGCACGCTTTAAAACAACACCAAGGCGCTTTAGTTCATCCAGCCCTAGGCGTGTGCCTCGCCTTGCTGTGCGTATGCGCCTAGCACTAACAGGGCCTATGCCAGGCACTCGCAAAAGCATTTCAAAAGGTGCAGTGTTTACATCAACAGGAAACTGCGCAAAGTTTAATATTGCCCAGTTGCATTTTGGGTCGAGATATGGGTTAAAATTTTGCTGTTCATCATTTAGTATTTCGTTTGCTTTAAAATCGTAAAATCTCAAAAGCCAATCGGCTTGGTAAAGGCGATGCTCACGCAAAAGTGGCGGTTTTGTATCAACAGCTGGCAAGCGGTTATCCTCAGCTACTGGTATATAAGCTGAGTAAAATACACGTTTTAAATCATACTTATTATATAAGCCCTCAGTTAGTTTTAAAATATGCCAATCGCTTTCAGGCGTTGCACCTATAATCATTTGCGTGCTTTGGCCAGCTGGTGCAAATTTAGCCGCATTTTTATAAAGGGTAAGCTCTTTTTTGTTTGCTGCACCTGCTAATGCAATTTGCCTCATAGGTGTAAAAATGCCAGCACGTGCTTTATCTGGTGCAAGCATATTTAAACTTTTTTCGCTAGGTAGTTCTATATTTATGCTTAGGCGGTCGGCAAGCATGCCTAGCTCTTCAATTAGAGCTGGGCTTGTGCCTGGTATGCCTTTTGCATGTATATATCCGTTAAATTTATATTCCTCACGAAGTATTTTTAGCGCAGTAATCATGCGTTCTGTGGTGTAATCAGGGCTAACTACAACAGCACTGGATAAAAACAGCCCCTCTATATAATTGCGTCGATAAAACTCAATTGTAAGCTCTGCTAGCTCCCTTGGGGTAAAGGTTGCTCGTGGCACATCGTTGCTTGTGCGGTTTACACAATACGAGCAATCGTACGCGCAAACGTTTGTCATAAGCACTTTGAGCAAGCTTATACAGCGCCCATCAGCTGAAAAACTATGGCAGCACCCCGGCGCATAAGAGTTACCTATACCACCAGCTACAGCTTTGCGATCGCCACCGCTTGAGGTACACGCAACATCATATTTAGCGCTATCGGTTAATATAGTTAGTTTTTCCATAATTGCTTGTTGCATAATTTTACCCTTTAGCTCAAAACTTTTTTGTTTAAACATTAGGCCAGATAAACGCAATACTAACTAGCCATAAAACGCAATATTTGCGCTAATACCTCGTTACTTAACTAAAAAACAGATTACATAAATCACTTTGCAACGCTAAGTATTTATTACCATTTTGCTTTAGTTTCAACAACTTTGCCAGCTATATAAAGTTGGTTTAAATCTTCACCTTTTATAATTTTATCTTCATAATTTGTATTTAGCGCACTTAGCACTATGCAGTTACCTCTTTTTACAAATTTTTTCAAGGTGCCTTCGCCTTCATCGCCAAATATAACAACGCCAAGTTCACCATTTTCGAGCGTGGCTTGGCGGTGAACAAGCGCAAGGTCGCCATCTTGTATACGTGGCTCCATGCTATCACCTTTTACTACTAAATAAAAATAATTTGCTGGGTCTTTAACACGTGCATACTCTTGGCCGTAATCTTCCTCATAGGCAAGTGCACCATAACCTGCTTTCACTGTGCCTATTATAGGTATTAGGCTTTCTGAGTAGCCACCAAAAAAGCGTTCATCTGCGCTTTTAGTTTCCTCGCTTGGGTTGTTTAAACCCAGCAAAAAATCTGCTGTTGTGCCTAAATATTCAGCGATACGGCCTAACATTGCTGGGTCTGGCGAGGATTTGCCTGACTCCCACTTGCCTACTGCTTGTTGTGTAACACCCAAGGCCTCTGCCAAGCCGTTTTGGCTAATTTTTGCCTCTTTACGGGTAGCTTTTAATCTTTCACAAAATTTAATCATATAGCACTCCTTTGTTTATACACATTATTATACAACTATAAGATGTATTTGTAAAGTAATAAATTAAAAAAAGTTGTAAAAAAACTATTGACAACAACCATGAGTTGTATTATACTGAAGACATAAAACAACACAAAGTTGTTATTTGCTACATAAAACAACTTAAAAATAAAATGAGGTGCAATTATGAAACGCTTTTTATTAGATATGTTAACACTTACACTAGGCCTTTGCCTTATTTTAGTTATAGGCGGTTTTATTGAGGGTAGGCTTGCATTTTTTACCGCTTTTGGCCTAACCTTAACTTTAATCGCTTGCATTAGGCTTGCACACATTGAAAGCACACGCAAACAGCACAAGGCTGCACAGCGCAAAACTGTTAAGCAACGTGTTGCAGTGCCACATGTTGTTACTGCTAGCGTTGCCACTCACAAAAAATCCGCACCCACACCTGTACACCTACATGTAGCATAACTTGTTTATTTTAAAAATGCCACACTTAGCAGTTGCATAGCTACAAAAACACAACCAACCACAAAATATTTTGTAGTTATGGGTATAGATTTTTAATATTTTTTTAGAACAACGCTAAGAAAAAATCAAAAAAAAATCACACCCATTACACTACTTGCTACTTATTATAATATACAACTGATAAATCTCTTTATAAAACACCATCAATTTTTTTAACACCTTTTTCAATTATTTGATTGAAAAGGGTGTTTATTTTGTCTTTAATTGTAAATTTCTACTTTTTTCTTGACAAATATGTGAAAAAATTATTAAATAGATAGTAGAATATTAAAACAAGTTTAATTTTTTTAATAAATTCAAACTTGTTTTAATAACTTGTTATTTAAAAATTAATCTTTTATCAAAGCAATTTTATTGATAAATATAAAACTGAGGTTGTGTGCAAATACACGATATGCTAAATTAGCATATAAAATCTCTACGAGGTAATCGGCATGTTTTTACTTTTATTTGGGCTTTGGCTTTTATTTAATGCACGCATAACTTTTGATGTTGTTATCGTGGGGCTTGTTTTAAGTTTTTTGCTAACTGTATTTGGGCGAAAAATTTGCGGTTGGTCTCATAAAACTGACATGATTGTTATGCGTGTTTCTCCACGTTTGATGAAATTTACAGTTTGCATCTTTTTTGACATAATAAAAGCTAACTTAAAAGTAATGAAAATCATTTTAACATCAAATTTACCAGAGCAAAAACCACGTTTATTCTTTTTTGATACAAAGCTGACAACTGAGGTTGGTAAACTAGCTTTAGCAAACACTATAACCATTACCCCTGGCACATACACCGTTGGCATTTACGATAGCACTTTTGCTGTGCACGCCCTAACTATGGATTTTGAAGACGGCACGCCTGATAATACTTTTAACCGCCAAATTATTAGTATGGAAAAATTTGTAAAGGGGATGTATCCAGATGAGTGAGTTTTCTGTAGGTATGCAAGCATTTTTTGTTAGTATTTTAATTGTATTAGCTGTTTTAATCCTCTTTTGCTTAATTTATGCCATACGCAGTTTACGTTTTACCGATAAAATTGTTGCTGGAAACATGATTGGTAGCATAGCTTTAAACATTATTGTTATATTTGCAGTTTATCTTGGGCAGGATTATATACTTGATATAGGCATAGTTTTTACGCTACTTAGTTTTTTAGCTGTAATTGTACTTTGCGTTGTTGTAACTGATCATATATTTGGTCAAATGCGACACTTAAAAGATAAAGACGGTAAAGATTACTCCGAAGCTATATCTAAAGCAGGTACT
>CAYJJL010000172.1:0-4869 GCA_964370455.1 uncultured Faecalibacterium sp. | reverse complement strand
ACAAAGTATTGCCTAAAATGCATGATTTACGCGAAATTGCAGATAAAGCTGAAAATATTTGTGGTGATAAATACTCGCCACTACCAAGCTACAGCAAAATTTTATACTATGTATAATTTTTTACAGCTTTTTATTAATTACAAAACAAATTTGCACACAATACATTTTAAACTTGATTTTTTTGCGGTATAAACGCTTACAGTAAAAACTTTTTAAAAACATATCCAATCTC
This sequence comes from uncultured Faecalibacterium sp., assembly GCA_964370455.1. GTDB lineage: Bacteria > Bacillota > Clostridia > Oscillospirales > Ruminococcaceae > Faecalibacterium. The sequence continues at coordinate 4,637 of CAYJJL010000172.1, read as the reverse complement.
AGGAGGATTACAAATGACAGGTAAAAACACAAAATACATCTTCCTTACACGCCGTGTGGTATCGGGCCTTGGCAAAGGTATAACAGCAGCATCTTTACGGCGCTTACTAAAAGCAAGAGGCCTTAAAGTAGCAAGCCAAAAACTTGACCCATATGTTAACGTTGACCCAGGCACTATGAGCCCACTACAACACGGCGAGGTTTTTGTTACAGACGACGGCACTGAAACAGACCTTGACCTTGGCCACTACGAACGTTTTATAGATGAAAACCTAAACAGATACTCTAACCTAACCACAGGTAAAGTTTATTGGAATGTGCTTAATAAAGAACGTAATGGCGATTATCTTGGCCAAACTGTGCAAATTATCCCACACATAACAAACGAGATTAAAAGCTATATTTATGGCCTAGCTGAAAGCACAGATGCCGATGTTGTTATCACTGAAATTGGTGGCACTACTGGCGACATTGAAAGCCAGCCTTTCCTTGAAGCTATACGCCAAGTTGGTATAGAGCAAGGTAGCAAAAACTGCTGTTTCATACACGTTGTTTTGGTACCTTATATCTCTGGTTCTGACGAATACAAATCAAAACCTGCACAACACTCTGTTAAAGAGCTACAAGGCATGGGCATTGCACCAAATGTAATTATTTTGCGTGCTGATGGCGAAGTTGGCAGTGATATACGCCGTAAAATCAGCGCATTTTGTAATGTGCCTGCTGATTGCGTTATCGAAAACCTAACTATGCCTAGCCTTTACCAATGCCCACTAATGCTACACACAAATGGGCTTGATAAAGTTGTTACTCGCCAATTAAAATTAACACATTTACCTGATATCGATCTTTCTGATTGGAACGCTATGATAGCGCGTATGGCAACACGCACACGCACATGCACCATAGCTTTAGTTGGCAAATACGTACAACTACACGATGCGTATCTTTCCGTTATGGAAAGTTTATACCATGCTGGTTTTGAAAACGAATCTAATGTTCAAATCCGCTGGGTAGATAGCGAAAACCTCGCTAATCAATCACTTTGCGCTGAAACTTTTGAGGGTGTTGATGGTATCATCATACCTGGTGGCTTTGGCGAACGTGGCATAGAAGGCATGGTGCAAGCTGCGCAATATGCACGTGAAAACAACGTACCATACTTTGGCATTTGCCTTGGCATGCAAATTATGGCTATTGAATTTGGCCGTGGCGTTTTAGGCTTTACCGATGCAAACTCTAGCGAGTTTACACCAGATGGCGAACACAACATGATAGCGCTTATGGCTGACCAAGAGGGCGAAATACCAAAAGGCGGCACAATGCGCCTTGGCAAATACCCTTGCACAGTTAAAGCTGGCACTATGATGGAAAAAGCATATGGCGAAACTGAAATTTGGGAACGTCATCGCCACCGCTACGAATTTAATAATACTTTCCGTGCACAAGCGGAGGAAGCTGGCCTTGTAATTTCTGGCACAAGCCCAGATGGTAAATTGGTTGAAACAATAGAAATACCAAACCGCCCATTCCACCTTGGTGCTCAATTCCATCCTGAATTTAAGAGCCGCCCTAACCGTGCTCACCCATTATTCCGTGAATTTATTGCAGCTAGTGTAGCAAATCGCAATAAAGAGGGCTATGGCATTTAATCTTATTTAAATATCTTATCTATTTATTGATTTTAAAATCATATAATTTATTGTATCTAAATCTATATTAAAATATAATTTAACTTAAAAAGCTCCCCTTGCTAAAACCATAGCAAGAGGAGCTTTTATATTGTTAATTCGTGTTAAATTGTATTTTTTAAATTATGCTTGCAAGTTTTTCTTTATCCTCGCTACCATGTAGTTTAGCATAATAGTAGCGCATGATATCTTGGCGACGGACTATGCCTATAAAAATATTTCTATCATCAACTACTGGCACAAAATTTTGGTGTATTGCTGCCTCCATTAGTTGATCCATAGTAGTGCTCACCGTCACTGCTTTGTAATCACGTTTACGTGGAAATGTGCCTATCCGAATTTCTTCCGAAGATTGTAAATCAAGCTCTTGATTCGCGTGCATAAATCCTTTAATTGCCCAAAGTATATCTCCTTCTGTCATTGTGCCTAAATACTCGCCTGTGCGGTTTAACACTGGTATCGAGGCGTAGCGGTTTTTTTCCCATTTTTCTAGAGTTTGCCTTAGCGTAAAATCGTCATACGCATACATAAGGTCTTGTTTAGGGGTGAGAAAAAAAAGAATGTTCATGCTTTGCTCCTTTGCAATATAAAGCCATATTACCACCTGTTTGTAACGCAATTTTTCATATATAGCAACACAAAAGTACTTGTTTGCGATAATTAAACATCAACTGGAAGTTTAATAACAAATGTGGTATAATACAGTAAGTCGTGAAACCTACATGTTGGAAAAAGTCTTTTAAATTAAAGACGTCTGAATTAAATTTATTTACCTATAATTATTATACCATATAACTATTAATAATTCTTTAATAATCGAGGAAAGCTATGAAAAAAATCATCGCACTTTTTTGTGTATGTGCAACAATATTTTTAGCATCTTGCTCATCTGAAACATCTGCAAGTGCACCTACTGAAACACCTGTCCCAACGCCTGAGCCTATAACCGAAACTAATGTTTTATCTTCTTTGAGCATACCAGCAACAACAAAAGGTTATAATCCTTATTTATACAGTGATATTTTAGTTGAACAACCCTCTCATTTACTTTTTGAAAAAATCATCGAAATTTCACCTGAATTTGAAATTGAATACCGCCTAGCCGAAAAAGTTATCTCAAATGATATTTTTGTTGAAATAACTTTGCGTGATGGCTGTGTTTTCTCTGATGGCACACCTGTTACCGCCGAGGATATAGCCACAAGTTTGCGCACTGCTCAAACAAGCGCACGTTTTCAAGGGCGGTTTGCAAATGTTGTTTCTGTTGAGGCTGTTGACAATATAATAAACATAACACTTTTAACCCCAGATAGTTTTTTTGTTTATCTACTAGATATACCCATTTTAAAAAGCACAGAACAAGCCGAACCCTACCCTACTGCAAATGGTCGCTACACCTACGGTTCTGACATTTATACATTTATTTTAAACCCGCTAGCACCATTTCCAGCAACACAGCCCGAAACTATAAATTTACAAAATATAGCAAGCTACCACGAAATGGCTGATGAACTTGCGCTAGGCAGTATAGATTATAGCATTTTAAGCGAAAATAGCCTTGATACAAACATTTCCACCTCAGCTAATTATTATCAAACAAACACCTTGCTTTTCCTTGGCGTAAATGCAAAGTCCTCAAACACACTTTGTAACACTGCGCAAGGGCGCATGCTAATTAGCGAGCTAACTGACCGCAACAATCTTTCAACCTTGAGCAATACATTGCGCACTACTGTTGCACGTGGTGCATTAAACCCTTATTACCCCCATGTATTTGATACACACCTTATTTTGCCTGATGCAACTGACACTAACATACAAACAACTATGCAAGCTTTAGGTTATACTTTTGATGAAGAAACCCAAATGTATATTGATGTAAGAAAACAACCTGCAACTATACGCATTTTAGTACACCAAGATAGCTCGCACAAAATGCAACTAGCGACAAATCTCGTTTCGCAATATGCAAGTTTTGGTATTAATACTGAACTAATAACCACAACTGACTTTAACTCTTTTTTAACTTTATTACAAAGTAACACATTTGAGCTGTACATTGGTGAGATAAAGTTGTATAATAATATGGAGCTTACCCCTTTTTGGAGCGGTGCTGCATCTTATGGCATAGCACCGAGCGAAACGCTCTTAAATGCTTATACAATTTTACGTGCTGACGCTAGTACAGCAAATAGTTTTGAAACTATTTTTGCTAGCGAAATGCCTTACATACCACTATTATGGCGAAACGGAGTCGTTGCAACTGACCATAATTTAATTGGTGTTACAGCATCTGTAGGAAACCCGCTGTATTCTTTAGAAAACCTCATTTTACAAAACCCAAAGTAACAAAGGAGTGAATATGATGATTACCCTTCAACTACCTCTAGGCTCTGTTGATTTTACAAAGGAATATTTTTATGCCCTCGTTAGCGAATCAGCAAAAAGCTGTTTTGGCGTTACAGGTATGTCCTCAAGCAGTGTAGCCGATACAGTTAAAGCTTTAGTTCTCGGCGATGATTACTCAAAAAGAGGCGTTATTGTCACAACTGCGGATAACAAACTTTATATAACACTACACATAGCAGTAGGTTATGGTGTTAATATCGCAACTGTATCAAAAAGCATTACTCACCGTGTACGTGAGCATGTTGAGCATGCTACTGGTTTAAAAGTAGCACGTGTAACTGTTGCAGTAGATGACATTTTAGACTAACAAATTAACAAATAAGATAATTAACAACAAAATAATTTTAGGAGTACAATAAACATGATAACTGGTAAACTTTTAAGGGATGCCTTTATTTCAGGCGCAAATAATATCACAAACCAATGCGCTCGTATAGATGAATTAAATGTTTTCCCTGTACCTGATGGTGACACAGGCACTAACATGGGCATGACTGTAGGCGCAGCTAATGCAGAGCTTTGTGCAATGGCTGATACT
>CAYJJL010000171.1:0-4891 GCA_964370455.1 uncultured Faecalibacterium sp. | reverse complement strand
ATGGTTGAGTATTTCTCAAAACGTATACCAGCCTCACGCATTTGTGTAAACACACCTAGCGCACTTGGCGGTGTAGGTGCAACCACTGGTTTATTGCCATCGTTCACATTGGGTTGTGGCGCAATAGGTGGTAGCGCAACATCAGATAACGTAGGGCCTTTAAATTTAATCAATGTTAAAAAAGTTGCCTATGGCATTAAAGAGCTTGATGAAATTAAAGAGGGTTTACCAACATGCGAAAATGGCATGTGCGAAATGCCTACTACATTAAACGACATATCAGTGGATGAAATTGTCCGCCTGATAGTTGAAAGATTACAAACCACATAATTTAAGGAGTATTTATTATGGCTACAATGCAAGCACTAGGTATGATAGAAACAAAAGGCTTAGTTGCCTCTATAGAAGCAGCTGATGCAATGGTTAAAGCAGCTAATGTTACAATTATTGGTAAAGAACACGTTGGCGGCGGCCTTGTTACTGTTATGGTACGTGGCGATGTTGGCGCAGTTAAAGCAGCAACAGATGCAGGCGCAGCAGCAGCAGAACGTGTAGGCGAACTTGTTTCTATACATGTTATACCACGCCCACATGAAGAAGTTGAGGCACTTTTGCCAGCACTTAAATAAATTAAAGTATTAAATACTAATTAACGAGAGGAGAATTATTATGGCTACAATGCAAGCACTAGGTATGATAGAAACAAAAGGCTTAGTTGCCTCTATAGAAGCAGCTGATGCAATGGTTAAAGCAGCTAATGTTACAATTATTGGTAAAGAACACGTTGGCGGCGGCCTTGTTACTGTTATGGTACGTGGCGATGTTGGCGCAGTTAAAGCAGCAACAGATGCAGGCGCAGCAGCAGCAGAACGTGTAGGCGAACTTGTTTCTATACATGTTATACCACGCCCACACAGCGAGGTTGAAGGCTTACTACCAGCTGCTAAATAATTAAAATAAAAATTTAGCAAAGGAGGTAGAGGTTTGAAAGTAATTACAGAAGCAATACTTAGGGCAGAGTTAAAATCTGACGAAATAACTCAGTACACTCTACCCGAGGGTAAAATACTATCTCCAGCGGCAAGGGAATATTTGCAGATGCGCAAAATTAAGCTTATCACACAAAAAGATATAGCTAAAAATGAGCGCACTGCAAACACTCCAGTGCAAACGCAGGCGGTACAAAGCGAGAGTGTAAATGCTAAATTTGTAGATTATGTCACAGGAGCTTTTTATAACGAAAAACCAGAACATATGACACATATTTACGGCAATAAACTTGTGGCAAAAAACCACCCAAGGATAGCTTTTAGAGGTAAACTAGACCGCCTTGAAGCAGAAATAGTGCTTACACAAGCGCTTATTGCTCAAAACGCAGGGCGAGAAAAACTAGTTGCGGATTTAGGTGATATAATGCGTGTTTGCACGCTAATCATGCGCAGTGAGGTTTTAGATTTACCTTATGAAAATGTTATTATCCTTGGTATGAGCCAAGAGGAAATACACGCACGCTCGCACAACCCTATGAAGTATTACAACATCAAACAGTTGCTTTTGCCTGAATACGGCCTAGGAGTAGAATACGCTTATATAAACAAAATACGTGCAATGGTGCGAGAGATAGAAGTTGCTGCCGTTGATGCATTTTACGAAAACGGAAAATATACAAGAAATGATATTGTTATGGAGCTTAACCGTTTATCCAGTTGTATGCATTTAATTGGTTGCAAATATTTGGCAGGTGAATATAAATGAACGAACAATTGTTAAATCAAATTTCTGCCAAGGTATCAAAGGCCATTACAGCAGCTTCGCTGATACAAATTGAAGTATCAGCAAAGCATGTGCATTTAAGCGATGCACATATAACTGAACTTTTTGGCGAGGGCGCAAGTTTAACACCTAAACGTGATTTAAGCCAACCAGGACAGTTTTTGTGTGAGGAACGTGTAACACTTATAGGCACAAAAGGCAAAATGGAACGTGTGGCAGTTTTAGGCCCAGCACGTAGCCAAACACAAGTTGAACTTTCGCTAACAGATTGTTTAACTTTAGGTGTAAAAGCACCTATACGTATTTCTGGCGATGTTAAAGGTAGCGGTAGCATTACTGTACAAGGCCCAAAAGGCAGTATAACTGTTGATGAGGGTGCTATTGTTGCAGCAAGGCACATACACATGACACAAAAAACAGCGAATGAATTTGGTATTGCTGATAAGCAAATTGTAAAAGTGCAAGCAATGACAGACAGACCGCTAACTTTTGATGATGTTGCTGTGCGTGTTTCAACTCAATTTAGCGATAGGATGCACGTTGATTTTGACGAAGCAAATGCTGCGGCCATAAAAGGTTTTACATTAGGGCGAATAATTAAATAAGAACAGTGAAGAGGGTAAAATAATGAATTTGACAAAAATTAACGATTATATGCAAAAAGTAGAGCGATCTCAACGTGATACAAGCTTGCCAGTAACTGGCAAGATAAAAGTTGGGCTTGATTTAGGCACAGCGTATATAGTAATGGTAGTGTTAGATGAAGAAAATAACCCTTTAGCTGTTGAAATGCAAAGCGCGGATGTGTTGCGTGACGGTGTTGTGGTGGATTATCAAGGTGCTTTAAGCATAGTTAAAAAGCTTAAAGCAAAACTTGAGCAGCGCCTTAACAGAGAACTAACGCATTGTGCAATTGCAATGCCAGCAGGCACTGAAACCAGTGTTATGACACATCGTTATATTGCTGAGGGCGCAGGCATGGAGGTTGTTGCTGTGCTAGATGAACCAAGCGCTGCAAATGCCATTTATGGCATAACTGATGGCGTAGTGGTTGATATAGGCGGAGGCACTACAGGCCTTGCGATATTGCAAGATGGCAAAGTTGTACGCATTGAAGATGAGCCAACAGGTGGTACGCATGTTTCACTAGTTTTAGCTGGTAATTATCACATTAGTTTTCAGCAAGCAGAGAGCATAAAGCAAGATTATGCTAAACATAAAGAAATTTTGCCCATTGTGCGCCCTGTTATACAAAAAATGGCTACTATCATAGGCAGGTACGTTGATAAAGAAGATGTTGATACAATATACCTTTGTGGTGGCACTTGTTGCTTAACTGGTATAGAGGATATCATCGAAAAGGAAATTGGTATAAAAACCATAAAACCTTATAACCCTTTTTTAGTAACACCAACTGGTATAGCTATGAACTGTGTGGTATAGATTAAAGAACAAAGGAGGTGTGATACTTTGACAAAAGAAGCACTGGTGCAAGAAATACTAAATCGTATCTTAGCAATGCAAGAGCAAGAGCAAGCACAAAAACCTTGCGAAATGGTTGTTTTGGATATGACAGCAAGCCAAATGGAGCAAATAGCTGAAAATAGCATTATATATTTAAAAAATATAAGTGTAGATGTTTTAGCACAAATTGCTTTAGGCTATGCGACAACACCGCAAACTTGTTTTGTAAGAGAAAAACTCTTGCAAGGAAAAACACTTTACACAGTGAAAAACGAAATAGAACTCTATAAATATAAAGAAACAGCCAAAGCAGCATATTATGGGCAAATGAACGGCTATGTGGAGTTTTTAAAAGCAAGTGGGCTTGTTGTAGCAAGTGATTGCAATACTTTGCAAGAGATGTTAAAAACAAATGATGAGCCAAAACATCCATGCGAAGCAGTACCAAAACAAGAAAAAACAGTTGTTTTTGAAAAAAGGGTACTAACAGAGCAAGCCGTTGCTCGCTTAAAATTTGATGAGGGAATGACCGCTTTAGTAGTGGGCAAAAAAACCCTAGTAACAGACCTCGCAAAGGATTACGCAAAAAATCATAATATTGTTATCACTCGACAAGGGGGAGGCAAATTATGAGAATTGCAAAAGTGATAGGAAATATCTGGGCGACACGCAAAGAGGAAAAATTAAATGGGTTAAAGTTATTGCTACTGCGCCCTGTTGATATTTTAAACCCTGAACGTGAGTGCGAACCAATTGTGGCTGCAGATATGATAGGTGCTGGTATGGGAGAAACTGTAATAGTTGTAGGAGGAAGTTCCGCACGAGGTGCAGTAGGCGATAATACAATCCCAGTTGATGCAACTGTTGTAGGCATAGTGGACGATATGGAATACGACGCAAAAATTTAGCAGTAAAGTGTGGTGAAAAATTTGGATTTTGTACAGATGGTAAAAGATGCTGGTATAGTTGGCGCAGGCGGTGCGGGGTTTCCTGCACATGTTAAGCTAAATGCAAAAGCGGAAGTTTTAATAATAAACGCCGCCGAATGTGAACCGCTGATAGATACAGATAAATTTATTTGCCGTACATATGCAGATGAGCTAATTGTTGCAATAATAGCAACGGCTGCGCATCTAAACGCAAAACGCATTGTAATTGCCATTAAACAAAAGTATAAAGCGGAAATTCTCGCATTGCAAACAGCCATAAAAAAAGCTGATGCAAATATAGAGATTTTTAACATGCAAGCATATTATCCAGCTGGTGATGAACAAATAATTGTTCAGCAAGTAACGGGTAAAAGTGTGCCAGAACGTGGCATACCACTTGCAGTGGGTGCAGTTGTACATAATGTAGGTACGTTATTAGGTATTTATAATGCATTGCAAGGCAAAAGTGTAACTCAAAAATTTTTATCAGTAGTTGGTGAGGTGCAAAAACCTATCATGCTACATGTGCCACTTGGCACACCAATTTTAGCCTGTATAGAAAAAGCTATACCAAATTTAAAGGAATATAGCATTGTTTTAGGCGGGCCTATGATGGGTAAATGTGTAACAGACTTTGAGCAAATTAAAAAGCACGGGGTAAAAAAAGTAGGCGGAAATATTATTGTTTTCCCTAAGGCCCATTAGTTTTTAAAAATGGGCGAGTT
>CAYJJL010000170.1:0-4934 GCA_964370455.1 uncultured Faecalibacterium sp. | reverse complement strand
TAGAGTTGTTAGTGCTGAACAAGGAATAAAACTTGTTGATTTATTTTTAAACACTGATTTTGAAGTCGGCCGCCATGCAACACGTGTAGCCAAAGTAATGGCACTTGAAAATTTATAATATCTTATAATACATAGCATGTATTTAATATACCACATAAAACGGAGGAAAAACATATGAAACCAATGGTAGTAGACCACCCTTTAATCCAACACAAAATTAGCCTTTTGCGCAACAAAGAAACAGGCACAAAAGAATTTCGTGATTTAGTTAGCGAAATTGCAATGCTACTTTGCTACGAGGCAACTCGTGATTTAACCACAAAAGAAGTTCAGATTGAAACACCTATCTCCATGGCTACTACAAAAGTTCTTGCTGGACGTAAACTAGCACTAGTACCAATTTTACGTGCTGGCATGGGTATGCTTGATGGCATGCTTAGCCTTATACCTGCTGCAAAAGTTGGCTTTATTGGTTTATACCGTGATGAATCAACTTTACAACCTGTGGAATATTTTTGCAAATTACCAACTGACATTGCACAACGTGATGTTTTAGTGCTTGACCCTATGCTTGCAACTGGTGGCAGTGCAGTTGATGCTGTTTCACAAATCAAAAAAAGAGGTGCTGTTCGCATTAAATTTATTGGTTTACTCGCAGCACCAGAAGGTGTGAACGCTTTACACGAAGCTCACCCAGATGTTGACATTTACCTTGGTGCACTTGATGAATGCCTAAACGATAACGGCTACATTGTACCAGGCCTTGGCGATGCCGGCGACCGTAATTATGGCACAAAATAATTAATTTAACAATACATTAAGCAAAAACTTATAGGTGAAAATACCTATAAGTTTTTTGCAGTTTATTAGCTTAATAAAAAACCAACACTATTAATACTTTTATTTTACGGCTTATAAAAGCCTTAATTTTTTAATATATAATGCTGAAATTAAAATTTCACACAAGGAGATTGTAATGTGCGGATTTGTAGGATTTACAGGAAAGCAAGAAAATAAAAAAACTAATATAGAAAAAATGAGCGAGTTAATTGCACACAGAGGCCCTGACGGCGAAGGTTACTTTATTGACGATGGCGTTGCACTAGGGCACAGAAGGCTTGCTATTTTAGATATAGAGGGTGGCAAACAGCCAATGATAAGCGAAGATAAAAATATTGTTGTTGTTTTTAATGGCGAAATTTACAACTTTTTGGAAATACGCAAAGAGCTTGAAGAAAAAGGCCATGTTTTTATGACAGACCACTCCGACACCGAAGTTTTAATACACGGTTTTAAAGAATGGGGCGAAGAACTAGTGCCAAAATTAAGAGGCATGTTTGCCTTTGCAATTTGGAACACACAAACACAAGACCTATTTTGTGCACGTGACCATTTTGGTATAAAACCATTTTATTATTATCTAACACAAAATGGCAACTTACTTTTTGGTAGTGAGATTAAAAGCTTTTTAGCACATGATGAATTTAAAAAAGAATTAAATGAAAAACAACTTGAGCTATACCTTGCTTTTCAATACTCACCAGGTGAGGAAACATTTTTTAAGGGTGTTAAAAAATTAATGCCTGCACATCACATGGCGTTTAAAAATGGCAGCTTAGATGTTAAGCGCTACTGGACACCAGTTATTGAAGATTACAACGCTAAAGATGCAAATGTTTCAATTGATGACGCTGAAAACATTATGAAAAACAGCGTTGAGGCACACAAAATAAGTGACGTTGAAATTGGCTCTTATTTATCCTCTGGTATAGATTCAAGTTATGTAACAAAGCTTTCTGGTGCACAAAAAACCTTTACAATAGGCTATAAAAACCCCAAATACGATGAATCCGTTTATGCACAAGCATTTAGTAAAACCCTTGATAAAGAAAACTACACACGCTATATTGAAGCTGAGGATTATTGGTCACACATCAAAAAAGTGCAATATCATTTGGATGAACCTTTAGCTGATGCCTCTGCTGTTTCGCTTTACTTTTTAAACCAAGAGGCAGCAAAAAAAGTTAAAGTTTGTTTTTCTGGCGAGGGTGCTGACGAGCTTTTTGGTGGTTACAACGTTTATAAAGATGCCTTTAAACATAGTTGGTATAAAAACATGCCAAGTTTTATACACAAAGCTGTTTTAGCAATTGTTGGCAAAATGCCAAAAATGCGTGGCATAAACTTTTTAGTTAGACAATCCACCCCACTTGCTGAAAGATATTTTGGTTGTACCAGTGTTTGCTCACAAAATGAGATACGCAGATTTTTGAAAAACTATAGCGGTGTAAAAAAACCTCAAGATTTTTCACGCAATTTTTTCAGCAACACAAAAATACACAAAGCCTCGCAAATGCAACTAGTTGATATTAACATGTGGTTAATTGGCGATATACTTTTAAAAGCCGATAAAATGAGCATGGCAAGTAGCCTTGAGCTACGTGTGCCATTTTTGGATAAAGAAGTTTTTGAAGTTGCACGCAAAATACCAATTGCGCAAAAATGCAACGCTGATGAAACAAAACTAACATTGCGCAAAGCCGCCGCTAGAAGCATTAATTTAGATGTTGCAAACAAAAAGAAACTTGGTTTCCCTGTACCTGTGCGTGATTGGCTACGCGAGGAGCGTTTTGCAAACGAAGTTAAAGCAATGTTTAACAGCGAAATTGCTGATAAATTTTTTAACAGCAACGAAATTAGCACTTTGCTAGATGACCACATGAGCAACAAGCGTGATAACTGGCGCCAAGTTTGGTGCATATATATTTTCCTTGTGTGGTATGAGGTTTATTTCTGCGATAACTAATAAGTGCCCTGTTTTTGATAAAGGCAAATCGCAACACAACGATACCAATGCTTTATTAAGCCACCGCAATGCATCTTAAAAATTAAATATTACTTTTTCAAAGTGGTGCTGTTGATTGAAATAAATCCTCAGCATCGCTTTTTTATTATTCTAAATCAGCTGAAATCATCTAGTATATTTATAGGGCTTTAGTGGTTACTTTATAGATTAGCAAAGGATAAAACTACCAAAAAATATTTTATTTTTTGGTTTTGCACGCATTATAGTTTTACACAACAATCAATTTTATTGTGTAAAACTTACAAAAAAATCGTCATTTTTTCTTGTTGACAATAACAACTATCAATGCTATTATAAGCTAAACATAAGGGAGTTAGGAAAAGGCAACTGCATATTATGTTAGAGCCTTTCCTTATGTGACCGAATTTCAACATAACAAGAAAGAGGCAATGCAATGAAGAAACAAAAAAGGATAGTTTCGTTAGTCTTAGCGTTGGTACTGATGTTTAGCGTTACAGCTTGCACCACTACCGAAACAGATGTTCCAGCAGATTCCTCAACACCTACAGCAACAGCAACCCCAGTAGTTGAAACCACAGCGGAGCCAATGTCCGATGTACTACCAAGCGGTTACGCCGAAGGTTGGACACCTTGGGTTGACCAAGCAATCAACGATTTTTTAACAATGTACGGCAACACCTCAACTACTTATGACGAAGCAAATAAACCTTATGTTGTATTTGATTTTGACAACACAACATCAATTTTTGATATACAAGAGCAAAATGCAGCTCATCAAATTAATCATATGAGATTTGCATTTACTCCTGAGCAAGCTTTTGATGTGTTTATGACTGAATTACCTACACAAACAGTTGTTGAAACAGATAGCGATTTTCTTTTAAGTGGTGAAAACTCTGGTGCTACATACGAGGCTTGGGCAGAAGATTTGGCAAATGCATATGCAGTATTATACGAAAACTACGATATTAATGCACAAGGCATTTCTGACGAAGCAACACTAGCAACACTACATGCTGACCCAGCTTGGCAAGAATTTGCAGCTAAAGCACGCTGCATGTATGACGTAATTTATGCAAACTTGTCACCTAGTGTAGCATACCCTTGGGTTCTTTACTGGTTTACTGGCATGACAGAACAAGAAGCATACGATGCTATACGCTCCTCACATGCTTATTATGGCAACCCAGACCACGAATGGACAACAGAAACTTACACTTCCCCTGCAGATTATGAATCAAACCTAGGCCCTGCAACATATACCTGGAACTCTGGTATTACAGTTGCGCCTGAAACAAAACAACTTTGGGCTGACCTTGATGCTAACGGCTTTGATATATATGTTTGCTCTGCCTCAATGACAGACACTATACGTGCAGCTGTTGACGAATTTGGCTTAACAGATTATTGTGATGGCGTTGTTGCTATGACAATTCAGCTTGATGATAATGGCGTTTACACTAACTCCTACGATTATGAAACTGGTTATTCATGGTGGTTAGAAGATGGCGAATGGGTTAAAGGCGATAAAGCTATTGAAGCACAAACACAAGGCATAGGCAAAGTTACAGCTATCACAAATGTACTTGTTGATAAATACGGATACGGACCTTCTGCTGGATTTATGGATTCTACAGGCGATTTTAACTTCTGCACTGAATATGACAGCCTACGCTTTGTTTTAAACATGAACAGGCTAAGAAAAGCTACTGACGGTGGGGGCCTTGCTCAAGTTGTTGCTATGAAACAAGAAGCTGATGGCATTGACCTTGCAACCGCTAACGAAGCAGGCGACGTTTTATACGTTGTAAATGGCCGTGATGAAAACGGTGGCCACATTATACAAGAACAAGGTTGTGTAACATTGCAAGGTGATTACAGCCTATTTAAAAACGAAGATTTAGAAACACTTTATAACTGGTACGTAGAAAGTGGTTTAACAGTTGAAGAGTTTTATAATACTTTTGCTATTTCTACCGCAGCAGATGCACCTAACAATGAAGTTGGTGTTGCGTATGGTTTCTTGAACGAATACGCTGGCTATAAAAACATTAAATAATTATTAAAACAATGCTTTTTGAGAGGATGTTCAAATTTGAACATCCTC
>CAYJJL010000169.1:0-4952 GCA_964370455.1 uncultured Faecalibacterium sp. | reverse complement strand
TGTAGTCGGCATCTAAAAAGACATGCCCCTCTTTTGCTATAAAATATGCGCGCAATTTACTGCCTAGCTCTGTGCGTATTGGTATATTTTGCAAGTTTGGCTCTAGCGAGCTTAAACGACCTGTTCGTGACTCAAATTGGTTAAAAGTTGAGTGAATACGTCCGTCATCACCTATAACCTTAAGCAACCCCTCAACATATGTTGAGTTTAGTTTTTGGTAGGTGCGGTATTGCAAAATATCCTCAACCACTGGTGCTTCGTGGCGCAAGTTATCCAAAGTTGCGGCATCTGTTGACCAACCTGTTTTTGTTTTTTTGCCGTGTGGCAAGCCTAGTTTATCAGGGGAGAATAGTATCTCGCCTAATTGTTTTGGGCTGTTAATATTAAACTCACAACCAGCTAACATATAAATGCGCTGTGCAGCTAGCTCAAGCTCTTTTTTAATATAAACTCCAAATTCTTCTATACCTGTTTTATCCACTAAAATGCCTGTGCGTGTTATATCAGCAAGCACCTGTGCAAGTGGAAATTCTATGTTATTATAAAGCTCATCTTGCTCTTTTTCGGTAAGTTCGGCTTTCATTTTTGCAAATAAATCTCGCAAATAGCCAGCGTCAGGGTATGCCTCGCAGTTAAAATCTGCCTCGGCTTTATAATCTGCAATTAGCTCTGAAATATTATACCCACCAGCTGAGGCATTGAGCAAATATGCGGCAAGTTTGCCATCCCATGTTATGCTGTCTGCCATGCCACCATTTGCCATTGCAAGCGCATATAATGGCGCACTGTGAAAAACCTCTATCGTAACATTTGGGTTATCTAAAAGCGCTATTATCTCTTTTTTTCGTATTAAAAAAACTTCCTCGCCTTGCACTGCATACCATTCCGCTGGGCTTGTTTCAACATTTTTATTGCCTTGTTTTTCAATAACTGCTGGGCGCTGTGCAAGCATAAAAACACCTTTTGGCTCTTCTGGCATAAAGCTTGCATCTAACATTGGCACTGCTTTTTGTGGGGCTGTGTTTTGGCTTGGTGAGATTGCAGCCGTTACATCATTTAAACCAAGTTTTGGTATAAGTTTGTGTATTTCTAAATCTTGCAAAAGGCGCACTGCCTCTGGTTTGTTGCCCTCAGTTATAACATATGTGCCCTCGGCTGTTTCAATAGGTGCATCTGTGCGTATAGTACCTAGCTCGTAGCTTAAAAAAGCCATTTCTTTTTCGTTTGTTAGGTTTTCACGCTGTTTTGGTTTTATGATAGGGTCGGCTAAGTTTTCATAAACACCCTCTAGGTTGTTAAAAGTTTGCACTAATTTTAATGCTGTTTTTTCGCCTATGCCTTTTACACCAGGTATGTTATCCGAAGTATCACCCATTAGGCTTTTAACATCTATTAGCTGTTTTGGCTTTAAGCCGTATTTTTCAAAAACAGCGTCTTCATCCATATTTATAACTTGGCTGCGCCCCATAACAGTAGATGAAAGCAAAACCGTTGTGCTTTCGCTAACTAGTTGCAAGCTGTCTTTATCGCCTGTTGCTAAAAAGCAATCGTCCCGCCTATTTGCGCATGCAGTGGCTAGTGTGCCTAGTAAATCATCTGCCTCCCAGCCTTCAACTGCAAGCATAGGTATACCCATAGCTGCAAGTATCTCTTTTATAACTGGCATTTGTTCTGCAAGTTCTGGTGGCATGCCTTTGCGTGTTGCCTTGTAGCCGTCATACATATTATGGCGGAAAGTTGGCGCACGTAAATCAAAGGTAACAACAACTTCATCTGGCTCTACTTGTGCTAGTAGATTGTTTAAAGTGTTTAAAAAACCAAATATTGCATTTGTGTAGCGACCATCTTTTGTAGTGAGTAATTTTATGCCAAAAAAAGCACGATTTATAATGCTATTTCCGTCTACAACTAATAATTTCATAATAACCTCAAAATGTTTTTGTTTTGCAAGCCACACCAATATAAACAAATTGCCTAAAAAAGCTTATTTGCGATAAATAAAACAGTTTTTTGTAATGTTTTGGTGGCTTTCTATACTTCACATGATAGTATACCACAAAACATGTTTTTTTAAAATATTGTATTTAAGCATAATTGCGAAAAAAGCATATTTATGATAAACTATATACGCTTAGCCTAGCCAGATAAAACTAATTTGGATTACATTTATCTGGCTAAGGGCGGCTTTATACTAAAGGAGAAATTTATGCCACAAGACAATGTTTTAAAAATAGGCTCGCTTACTTTGCCACATCGTGCAGTTTTTGCACCAATGGCTGGTTTTACAGATGCCGCTTGCAGGGATATAATGTCAAAACACGGCGCTGGTTATACTGTTAGTGAAATGGTTAGCGCAAAAGCGCTTTGCTATAAGGATCAAAAAACTGCAAGTTTAATGCGAGCAAAACCAAACGGCGCACCATATGGTGTACAACTTTTTGGCTCAGAACCTGAAAATTTTGTTATAGCAACGCAAATGCTAGATGATTTTTACATGGATTTTATAGATATAAACATGGGTTGCCCTGCACCAAAAATAGTTAACAACGGCGCAGGTAGCAAGCTAATGTTAAACCCTGAACTTTGCGCAAAAATCACTGAAAGTGTAGTAAAAAACACAAAATTACCTGTTACTGTAAAAATACGCAAAGGCTGGGATAACGATAACGTCACAGCTGTTGAAACCGCCAAAGCTTGCGAGGCAGCTGGTGCTGCGGCAATTGCAGTGCATGCACGCACAAGAGAGGAAATGTATAAGCCCGGCATAGATTTAAGCATAATTGAGGCGGTTAAAAATGCTGTTAGTGTGCCAGTAATAGGCAATGGCGATATAACAAACGCCGAACTTGCCAAAGAAATGATAGAAAAAACAGGTTGCGATGGTGTTATGCTTGCACGTGCCCCACTTGGCGACCCTTGGATTTTTGAACGTGTAAATGCCGCTTTAGATGGCTTGCCACAGCCAAAAGAACCCACACTACAAGCGAGAATGAACACTATGCGCCGCCAAATTGAACAAATGGTTGAGGAAAAAGGCGAGTACAGTGCAATGCCACAAGCACGCCCACATGCTATACAATACATGCGTGGTTTGCGTGGTGCTGCAACTTTGCGCAGAGAAGCGTGCCGTTTGCAATATTTAAGCGATGTTGAGGAGTTAATTGCAACTGTTTTTGAAGCACAACGAAACGCAGAAGACGAGAACGATACAGAAATTACGCTTATTTAATTACCGTATTTAATAGATTTTAAAGGCGATGCCACGGATTAAAACCCTGTGACATCGCCTTTTTATTTGATAAACCGCTATTAAAATATTTAGTTTGCTTTTTTATTGTTTTTTTGATTACGATGCAACCATATAAATTGGTTTAATGTAATATCCAGTTTTTGTGCAGCTTGTTTGCGTGTGCAATTTTTGTTTAAGTAAAGTAAATACACTTCATCAAAATTAGGTGGTAGTTCTTTAAAAGGTCGGCCAAATTTAACGCCTTTAGCCTTTGCAATGGCTATACCCTCTGCTTGGCGCTGTTTTATAAACTCTCGTTCTTGCTGTGCAACGTATGAAAGTAAACCTAAAACTATATCTGAAATAAGCGTGCCTATTAAATCTTTATCCTTACGTGTATCTAAAAGTGGCATATCTAGCACAACTATATTTGCGCCTTTTTTATTTACTATATATCGCCACTCTTCAACTATTTCTTTATAATTGCGCCCTAACCTATCTAAACTTTTTACCATTAAAATATCATCTTTTTTTAGTTTACGCTTTAACGCTTGATAACCCTTGCGATTAAAATCTTTACCTGAAAGTTTATCACTATAAATATTACTCGGCTCAATGCCTTTATTGCAAAGCTCTAAAAACTGCCTTTCGTCGTTTTGTTTTTCCGTTGAAACTCTCATGTATCCATATGTTTTTTCCATAAAAAAACCTCCTTTTATCATTATAATGACAAAAAAAGGTAAAGTTAATATTGTATGCGTAATACTATACTTTTACTCACTATAAGTAAAATAAGCATTACACCAGGAAAAAACAACATTTTATTGCTTTTTTTATCGATTTGTGATATTGTTATAATGATTAATAGCCAATAATATTATATGAGTAAAAGTATAGTTTTACTCACTTTGCTGTAACAAAATACGCAAACAACTGAAAGGATATGCAAAATGTTAGAAAACAGCATTAACCTAATAGATAATATCAGTAATCAAACATTTGCTAGCCCTTATGTTATGTGTGGAATAATTTTGCTCGAATACACTGAAACATACACCATAACACATGCAAATGATGCTTTTTTTGAGCTTATTGGATACACAAAGCAAGACATGCAAGCCTCATTTAATAATCGTTTTTTTGAAATTTTACACCCTATGGATAAAGCCGATACTATACGCGCGTTGAACGCACAGCTAAAGGCTAACCCAAACGGCAAATTTGATTTACACTGCCGAATATGCAAAAAAAACAGCGATTACATAATTGTACAATTAAGTGGTGCACTTATTGCAAAACCAAACGAACAAAAACTTATTTGTTTTTCTGTTTCGGATATAACTACTTTTACAAAAACTTTTGACGCTTTACAAAAAGAGCAAAATGATACCTCGGCTACTGCCACTTATATTACAAACCATAAAATAGAAATGCAAGCTTTAAGAGCTACCTCTGAAATTGACCTTTTAACTGGCATTTATAACAGAATGGCAACTGAATTATATATTAAAAAACACCTAACGCTTACAGGCACATATACCAAATGTGCACTGCTAATTATTGATTTAGATAACTTTAAACAAATTAATGATTGTTTTGGCCACGTTTATGGAGATGAGTGTTTAAAAGATGTTGGTGCAACTTTAAAAAATATTTTTAGACTAGATGATATTGTTGGGCGCATTGGTGGCGATGAATTTTTTGTTTTTAGTAAAGATTATAA
>CAYJJL010000168.1:164-4970 GCA_964370455.1 uncultured Faecalibacterium sp. | reverse complement strand
ACAAAATATAAAAACTCATAAAGCGCAAATTTGCTTGTGCGTTTGCTATCTAATAACGTTTCCAACTCCGCTTTAATAATGGGCTAATCCATAGCTGCCACACACAAAGGTTGCACTCTACGTGTGTGCAAAACTGGTTTGCCCTCAGCAACAGTAATACGGCTGTCACCGCCAAGCCCAAACGTATCTATATACACACCTTTTATTTGTGTACGCACACCACCTATACGTATGCCACGTGTCATGTCTGGCTTACCGTCCTCCACTATAGAAATATCTGTTGTTGTGCCACCCATATCAACTATTAAATTGTTTTTACTGTTTTCAAGTTCTCTAGCGCCTATAACACTTGCCGCTGGCCCACTTAATATGGTTTGTACTGGATAATGTACTACCATTTGTTCTGTCATTAAACTGCCATCACTGCGCACCACCATTTGTTTTATGTCTAACTTACGTTTTTTAAGTGCCAGTTTTACAGCAACAATAAACTCATCCATAACAGGTAAAAGTTTTGCATTTAATAAAGCGGTTGCACCACGCTCAATAAAATTAAGTTCATCTGCAACCTCTACCCCCATAACAAGTGGCACACCATATTTTTGCGTTAAATTTTGCTTTGCAACTTTTTCGCAAGCGGCACTATTATGCACCGCATGCACTTCCGAAACCGCCAGTGCTTGTGCCTCTGCAAACCATTTTTCCTGCTCGTACATTGTATTTTCCCAATCAGGATGGTTTACAATTTTGCCATCAAAGCTTGTTTTGTTTTCAACACAAAATACATCTTCCATTTTTAATCCATACATGTTTTTTGCGTCTAACCAATCAAGAATGTTTTGCGAAGAACCTATTAAAACAAGTTTACCTCTACCACCTTTATTTTCAACACAAGCATTTGTTGCAAGTGTTGTCGAAAGTGATAGCAACTCTGCCTTTTTTAACAGTTCAAAAGGTAACGCATCAAGCGCCTTACCTATTCCTATTTCTAAATTTTCTTTGGTTGTGCGTGTTTTTGTTTTTGCAACAACTACTTTTTTATCAAAATCATAAATTACTGCATCTGTATATGTTCCACCTGTATCGATACCTACTCCCAAAGCCATAAAACAAACCTCTTATACTTTATTAAAACAATACTTTCATATTTTTTTTATAATTTAATACAAATTATTTTCGCTCAACCATGATTACTTATAATTTTATTTATAGCAGTTGTTTTCGTCACTTGCATGCCAACTAAACAAATTTGCAATTTGTTTTAGCCTGTTACTAATATAAATTGACCTAATTATAGCACTTTATCATACTAAAAACAACAATACATATAAAAAAGCAATAAATGTTAAAGCTAAACTGCACCCCTTTAGTTATTAATATGGTTAACGACTTGCATTATAACATAACTTTTTATAAGGTGATTTTATCTGATAATTTTTCATTACAAATTTTGCTTTGGCTTATTGTACATTTAGTGCTATTTAATACTTTGTGCTACGTTAAATATCACAACAATAATTAACAATATGTAAAAATTATTATTTTTTGTTGAAAAAATATAAAAAAACATTATAATTAAATCATAATGATAATTATTATCAGTTAATTATCATGCTTTAATTACAGAACGAGCAATAAAATCTAGTTTTTTACAAACGCAGTATTAAATACTTTAACTGGATATACTAGATTAATTGCATACAAAACTAGAAAGGTGGTAATGTTATGGCATTGCTTAATGTAAATAAAAACAATTTTGAGGAAAATATTTCAAGTAAACCCAAGGCGCTTGCTTATTTTTGGGCTGATTGGTGTGGATACTGCAAACTAATGTCGCCACTAATTGACATAGTAGCAAAGGAAAACCCCGATTTTGTTATAGCAAAAATTAACGTTGATGACGAAGAAGAACTTCGTAGCAAATACGAAGTAGAAACATACCCTACACTTTTACTTCTTGAAAATGGAGAGGTAAAAAACAGAATTATAGCTAAAGCTACAAAAGCTCAAATTGAAGAAATGATGAAATAAATTTTATTATAACAGTTTATTTACATTTTTAAAAAATACCACATAGCTAAATATAAAAGGAGTGCAAAATTATGAGCGATATTATTGATATTGCAATAATAGGCGGAGGCGCCGCAGGACTTACCGCTGGTATATACGGTGCCAGAGCAAACCTTAACACCGTTTTATTTGAAGAGTTTTTCCCCGGTGGGCAAACCGCTACAGTAGAACTTATTGAAAACTACCCTGGTTTTGCAGATGGTGTAGACGGCAATGAATTAATGCAAGCCATGAATACACAAGCTACAAAAGCAGGAATGCTGACAAGATACGAAAAAATAGTTTCAATAAATAAAGTAAATGATGAGTTTGTGCTTACTAACGAATCTGATGAAAGTGCAAAAGCAAAAAGTGTTATTATATGCACAGGTGCCTCCCCTAGAAAACTTTCTATAAAAAACGAAGAAAAATTTGCTGGCAGAGGTGTGCACTACTGTGCAACTTGTGACGGTGCGTTTTATAAAGATAAAACTGTAATGGTTTACGGTGGAGGTAACACCGCTGTTACAGATGCTTTGGTTTTATCAAACTATGCAAAAAAAGTATATTTAGCTTACAGAAAAAGCGATTTAAAAGCCGATAAAATACTACAAGATAAACTTGCAAGTAATACTAAAATAGAAACTATACCTAGCACTTTAATAAATGCGCTAATAGGAGATAAACGTTTAAATTCTGTTGAGCTAAAAAACAGTGATACTAGCGAGTTAAAAAACTTAGAGGTAGATGGTATTTTTGTAGCTATAGGCATAATCCCAAGGAGTGATTTTGTCAAAGATTTACTAAAACTTTCTGAAACTTCTCAAATCATTACAGATTGCGATTTAAACACAAGCCTTGAGGGTGTTTTTGCTGCTGGAGATGTTCGCAACTCAAAGCTTAGGCAAGTTGTAACCGCTGCCGCAGATGGTGCACTTGCCGCAAGTATGGCTATGCATTATATAAGCAAAAAAGTGCTGTGACAAAAAATCTGTCACATTATCAAATAAAAAAGCAACAGCTTTACACAGTAATCGTGCAAAGTTGTTGCTTTTTTGTATAATTGAATTGATTAAGCAGTTATATTATTTTATTAGGCAGCTCCCATTTTAATACGCATTAAGCTGAATAGTTGCCACATCGCAAATCGCACTTAATCCATAAATTTTTCAATAACAGGTATAAGGCCATCTTCATCATTTGATAGTGTTATGTAATCAGCGATTTCTTTAACTGCATTTTGAGCATTTGCCATTGCAACACCAACACCTGCATATTCAATCATTGTTAAATCATTAAAACCATCGCCACATGCTACACATGTTTCTTTTGAAAACCCTAACATAGGCAAAATAATATCAAGGCTTGCAGCCTTATCAATACCAAGCGGCATAATTTCAATAAAATAAGGTTCAGAGCGATAAATGCTAAGTTCGCCTTTATATTTTTCAGCTAAAATATCCACTAGTTCTTCAGCTTTTTCAGGCGGTGCTGTCATTAGGCATTTATTTACATCAAATGTGATATCATCTGCAAAGTTTGCAAGTTCTTTAACTTCCATATCATTGAGAAAACTTTCTTTTTCAATGTATTTATCCATGCCGTTGCCTGATAGGATAATATCATCGTTATAAGATAAAATACCGCAATTGTGCTGTATTGCAAACTTATGCAATTCCTCTAAATATTTATGCTCTAAAATCGTTTGAAACACTACTTCTTTTGTATCATACTTTATAACTTTAGCGCCATTGAAAGATAGCAAATAGCCACCTATTTTATCAAAACCCAAAGCATCGGCAACATATTTCATGCCAGGTGTTGGCCTGCCTGATGCAAGCATGCACGCATGGCCTCGTTCAATCATATCTTCAATGGCTTTTTTGGTAGCTGCTGTTACTTTTTTTTCTGAATTTGTCAGCGTGCCGTCTACATCTAAAACTAAAATCTTTTTTTTCATGAAGAACCCTCTCGCATGGAATGTTTTGTTTGTTGCGTACATAATATTTGCGAATATCGCATATAGCAATTTAATTTTAATTGCGAGTTATACTATACCACGAACCATAAAAAATGTAAAGTTTAACCGCAAAGTATTATTTGATAGTTATGAGATTATCTTTAGCTATGACACAAAAAAACATCGTAACGTTCCGCGAGAAAAACAAGGCATTAAAACAGCAAAAAGATTTATTAACAAAAAAGCGAAACAGGCTTAATAATTTAATTGAGCTATGTAATTTAAATATGAAAGGAAACCATGATATGAGTTTCAAACAATTTGACATGACAGAAATTGAGCAATACAAAGCACAAGCAAAGGAACAATTCGGCAATACTAAAGAATATGCCCAAAGCCTAGAAAAAACAAAAAATATAGATGAACAGAGTGATGGAACTGCAAAGTTTATATCACTTAAAATTCATTGAATTGTAAAAACTATTACACCGCCAATGTTTTTTATACTCCACTTAATAATTAAATAATATTATTTGACAAAATCATAATTATTTGATAAAATAACTTGTGTTAATTAGTGATGAGCAAATTTATTGTTCCCTTTACTAGTAGAATAACGCTATAATACATGGGGGTATAGCTCAGCTGGGAGCCCAAGCGAGCAGTGAAACGCCCCTAAAAACACTAAGACACGAGTAAACACAAAACTGGCAAAAACCTAGCAAATTAGCGGGTTTTTCATATACATGGGGGTATAGCTCAGCTGGGAGCCCAAGCGAGCAGTGAAACGCCCCTAA
>CAYJJL010000168.1:0-64 GCA_964370455.1 uncultured Faecalibacterium sp. | reverse complement strand
AACCTAGCAAATTAGCGGGTTTTTCATATACATGGGGGTATAGCTCAGCTGGGAGAGCGCTTGC
>CAYJJL010000167.1:4718-4976 GCA_964370455.1 uncultured Faecalibacterium sp. | reverse complement strand
TACAAAAGATAAATGCTTGTATACAGCCACTGAACCAATCAAAGTAAAAACTGGTGAATGCTGGTATACCTACGCTTAAAAATGGGATTTGCGATAGTAAATCACCAGCTGCACCTGGGATAAGCCCAAATAACGCTGCGTTTACCATTGCTAATGCTGAATAAATTAGTGTGCCAAAGATTGTACCGGAAAATATGTTACCAAAATGACGGAACGACATACTAACAGGTGTTGAAACCTAAGATAATACGTTTAGCG
>CAYJJL010000167.1:0-4708 GCA_964370455.1 uncultured Faecalibacterium sp. | reverse complement strand
TATAAATACCACTATTTCCAATGCTAGTTCTGTTGATAAATCGGCTGTTGGGCTCCAAAAACCGATAAGACCAATAAGGTTGCTCACTACACTTGTTGCGAAAATCGCACCAACAAAAGGTATAAAGTGGTCAAAGTTTGTGCCCATGTTACCACGTACAAATTTTGTTAGGGATTCAACCAGTAGTTCTGCAACTGCTTGTTTTTTTGAAATATTATCTAACGTTAAGCCTTTGCCTAGGCAAACATACAATAGCGAAATAGCTATTAAAACAATCCAGCTAATAAGTGTAGTTTGTGTTAGCTGTATAGGCCCTAGTAGAGGTACTTCAAACGAGCTTTGCCAGAGAATTCTTGCACCATTTAAACTAACGTCCATAGTTTAATTTTCACCTCCTTCGTCATCGGCGAAAACACCTTCAGGGTCTTGCACTTGTGCTTGTGGGGCTGCGCTAGCCTCAGGTTTAAATGCACCGATTTTTTGTAAATAAAAAATAGCAACACGTGGAAATAAAAGCGGCAAAGCGGCCGCTATAAAATGCACTGCTGACCATTGCATGGCAAACACGCACCATGCAGCTTGCAGTACAAGCCTTAAGTTATATGAAATTTGCATTATACCTTTTGCCCTTGGCGTTGGCATAGATGCTATTTGTTGCACTGTTATGCCAAGCGCAACAAAGTTCGCTATTGCAACTAGTGCGCCTAAAGCACCACCTAGCAATACCGAGCTATCTAATTTTATAGTTGTAAATAAACCTAGTACAGCAAACACAAGCCACATAGCAACTGTACAAATTAGTGTACCACAACTTATGTGGATTAATTCTTTTTTTACTGCGGATTGCAGTTTCATATACATACCCTCTATTTTAAAATGTTATAATTACAGTTGAACCCATAAACTAGATTGCCACTGTTAAAACTTTTTTACTATTAATGATGTTTATTAAAAAATACTGCTCGCCTTGTTTCTTTATCAATTTTACGGTTACGACTTTTAAACAACTTCCAAAAATTCCAAAAAGATGACATCCCACCACCTATGCCAAACACAAAACCTGGCAGGTAAATCCACATCGGAAAATCAAACGAAGTTGTCAGCCAATAACACAGCCCTAGCAGCAATAATAACGGCATCATTAATGAAAGCCCTAGTTGGCTAACCCAAACGAGATCCTCCATTGCTTTATACAGCCATTTCATGTTATCACCTCGCTTTACTCCCTTAAACCTAGTATAGCGCACTTAATCTAACAATTCAACAAAATTTTGAAACAATGTCAACTTTTTGGTAAAGAGTATGTTTTTTTTGAAATTATTGATAATTTTTGTGAAATAAATCATCAAAAACTTGAGATATCTCGAAAAGTAATTTACAATTGATTTTCTACCAATTCAAAAAAAAGTCACATTTTTTTGTGATAATATATTTACAGAGATTTTTATGCTATTATTTTAGCGTGTAACAATATTATATATATATTGAAAGAGGTTTTTTAAATGAAAGAAAAATTCCGCCAATTTATGATTGGGCGATATGGCAATGATGCCTTTAATCAATTTTTAACCATTGTCGCATTAGCGTTTTGGGTTTTGTCACTTATTTTTACAAGCCCTATAATTTCCACAATTTCGCTTGCGCTTTTAATTTATATAAACTTTCGCATGTTTAGCCGTAACATTTCAAAACGCACAGCAGAAAATTATAAATACTACACTATTAAGGAAGATATATGTGCAAAGCTTGGGCAAAAGAAAAACGAATTTAAAAACAGCAAAGACTACCGATATTTTCGCTGCCCAACTTGCAAGCAAAAATTACGTGTACCACGTGGCAGAGGTAAAATAGAAATATCTTGCCCTAAATGTAGCAAACAATTTATTAAAAAAAGCTAATGTGCTTTTTAATCAATTCCGTTTATCAACATATACAAACATTTATGTTGATAACTTAAACTTAAGCAACCCACACACAAGGAGAAAACCCAATGTTCGGGTATGTAATAACAAACCAACAAGCATTAAACGAGGCCGATAAATCACGTTATCAATCAGCTTACTGTGGATTATGCCATACCCTAGGCAATATACATGGTGGCACTGGCAGATTAGCGTTAAGTTACGACCTCGCTTTTTTAAATTTATTGCTCTCTAGTTTATACGAGGGCGAAACACCAGAAACAAGTGGCGAGCGCACTTGTGTGATACACCCTTTTAAGGCAAGGCCTTGGCACACTAGCGAGGAAACCGCCTACTGCGCAGATATGAGCATAGCCTTGCAATACTACGGCGCAAAAGACAAATGGCAAGACGATAAAAACCTAGCTGGTTTTTATATGATGAAATTATTTGATAAAAAAGTGCAAGATGTTGTTTTGCGCTACCCACGCCAGTGTGCTGTTATTGAAAAAGAACTTAATGTTTTAGCAGAACTTGAAACAGAAAAATCCACAGATATGGAAGCTGTTTCTAGCTGTTTTGGTCGTTTACTTGCCGAAATTTTTGATTATAAAAGCGATATTTGGAGCGAAACTTTACGTGACATAGGTTTTTACCTTGGTAAATACATTTACCTAGCCGATGCATATGAGGATTTGCCCAAGGACACACGCAAAGGCAGTTACAACCCACTTGTTGATATTTGCAACTGGCAAGATTATGAGTTACATATGCGAGCTGTGCTTGAAGATTGCATGGCACAATGTTCAAAAGCTTTTGAACGTTTGCCTTGCGTGCAAGATATTTCGCTTTTGCGCAATATTTTATACTCAGGCGTTTGGCTACGCTACCAATGCGAAACCCAAAACCGTGAAAGAAAAAAGAATAAAAAGCAAAAAGATTGATTTTTAACGCTTTTGCATGTAAAATAATATATTATTGGTATAATATTAACGATGATGTAATAGAGAATTTTCGATAGAGGGAATATATATAATGAATGATCCGTATCAGACCCTAGGGGTATCACGTAGCGCAAGCGATGCTGAAATTAAAAAAGCATATCGTGCACTATGTAAGCGTTGGCATCCAGATTTAAACCCTGGCGACCCAAGCGCTGAGGAAAAATTTAAAAATGTGCAATCAGCATACGATGCTATAACAAAAGGCACCACACAGCAAACCCCATACGGGCAAAATCCATATGGGCAACAAAACCCATACAATAGTGGCTATAACACTAGCGGTTATAGGCAAAGCGGCACCACACAAGGGCAAGACCCTTTTGGTTTTGGCTTTGACCCCTTCGGATTTGGCGGTGGCACTGGTGGTGCATCAAGCGCAAGTTATTCATCCGCTGATAGCGCTGAGTTTCAAGCGGCACGCACATATATAGTAAATGGGCAATACGCACAAGCTCGCCGTATTTTGGATGCACGCAAAGTGCATGTAGCAAGGTGGTATTATCTTTCAGCGCTTGCAAACAATGGTTTAGGCCAGCGCATAAATGCGCTTAATGATGCACGCATGGCTGTGCAACTTGAACCAAATAACACAGATTACCGCACATTGCTTTCTCAGTTACAAAATGCTGGGCAAACCTACCGCACACAAAGCACAACATATGGCAGCCAAAACGGCATGATGAGCTGGTGTTTTAGGCTAATTTTGCTAAACATGTTTTGGATCTGCTGTTTAGGCGGTGGCGGGTTTAGAATACCTTTCCTATATTGCTAAACTTTATATAAAACATAATATTACTATAAATATTACAAACAGAGGCGACTACAAGTTTCCTCTGTTTTTTATATTTTAATTTGCTATTTAAACAAAATAATGTTATAATAGTTAATGTAAATGTATCAAATGAACATTTTTAGCGCATGTTGTAGAACTGGAGGCTAATTATGCTAAAAATTGCTATATGTGACGATGAACAAAATTATGTAGATAAAATTCAAAATTATGCGAGTGATATTTTAAACAAAATAAATATACATTTTGAAATACATGCCTTTACAACTAGCCACGCTTTAATTGATGCATGTGTTATAAATAACTATGATATTTTTATACTTGATATAGATATACCAAAATTGCACGCTGTAGAAATTGCAAAGTTTTTAAAGCATACGCATAAACACGTAAAAATTATTTTTATCACAAACCACGAGCACCACGATTATAACACTATAAAATATACACCTTTTAGGTTTATACACAAAAGCAAAATTGAAACAGAGCTTAATGATGCTTTGAATACCCTTGTAAAAAAACATATAAGTAAAATTAAAAAAATACAGTTTTTAACCAAACACGATGATATAACTTTAGAATTAAGTGAAATAATTTATTTTGAAGCACTAGGGCATGGCGTAACATGCTACACCCAAAGCGGAAACTACGATTTAAAAGAGAGCCTTACAAATATTGAAGAAAAATTATCTAAAAAGAACTTTTTACGTGTGCATAAATCTTTTTTAGTAAATAGTGCATTTGTTTTTTCAGTAGAAGATAATTATGTGGTGCTTATAGATAGTGATATTAATATTCCGCTAAGTAAACACAGGCAAAAAGATATACAAGAGCTATTTGTAAAAGTAGTTGCTGAAAGATAATTGATAAAATAAAAACAATATAAAGCATGTGCACCCTTATGCTTAAACGTTTTAGCATAATCAAAACAAGTATTACGCCCTATCGGCTAATTATAAAAACAAAAAACCTATTATTTGCAGTTTTAAATTGCAATAATAGGTTTTTTATTT
>CAYJJL010000166.1:0-4995 GCA_964370455.1 uncultured Faecalibacterium sp. | reverse complement strand
TTTATAGATTTAAACTAACACCTTTAGTTACATCATATTATTATCTGCTCGCTAATTTTAATGTATTATTGTAATTTTTATTAACACGTTTAAATCTATATATAAAGTGAGGTTAAAATGCGTATTTTTAAAAGCATAAGCATTCTACTGATTATTTTTGCAATGATTTTTACACTGCTTTTAGCAAACCAAACTTCACTCTCCGAAACAAGAGAGCTTTTTTGGTCTGTTATGGATAGTTACAGCGCACAAACACACGCTGAAAACTCCGTTACTTCCATTTACTTAAATTTTAGGGTTTTCGACACTATTTTTGAAGCACTTATGCTTTTAATAAGTGTTATCGCTGTAATACATCTTTCACGCCATGACGAAGATCATTTTGCCTCACACGAGAAATCCCTGCGTTTAGACGCACATATTTCAGAAAAAGCTTTTATTTTTGCACTTATACCTATTGTTTTTCTTATTGGCTTTTATATTATTTTTAACGGCCACCTCTCCCCTGGTGGTGGGTTTCAGGGTGGGGCGGTTTTAAGCACTGCTTTAATTTGCGTTTACCTTGTACGCCCTGCTAAAAGCATAGATTTTGGCAACTGTTCATTGCTTGAAAAATGTACGTTTTTAATAATAATCACACTAGCTGTATGTTTTGGTGTTTCTAACGTTTATCTTGATTATAAGCAACTTAACGTTTTTTACTTAATAGCCATGAATATATTAATAGGCTTAAAAGTTTTTTTAGGGCTTTCGATAATATTTTTTAGATTTGTGCACTATGAGGATCAATAATAGAGGAGGTTTTTATGGATTTTTTAAAAGGCGAACATGTAGCCATAGTTTTATTTTTTATAGGTTTAACAGGTATGATTAGAAGCCGACGCATATTAAAAACAATAGTTTGCCTAGGTATTATGGATGTTTCTGCTGTTTTATTTTACTTAACGATGTTTGCACAAACAACAAATGTTGTACCCATAGGTGTAGAGGGTGAAAACGCCGCTGACCCCTTACCACAAGCGTTAATGATAACAGCAATAGTTATAGGGCTTGCGGTAACAGCAGTTGCGCTAGTTATGTTTATAAATATATATCACCGCTACGGCACATCTAACTGGGAAACTTTACAAAAAATGCGAATGGAAAATTTATAATGCTTTATATTTGTTTTATCATAGTACCTATACTGGCAGGTGTTACGCTTTACCTTACACCAAAATCCTTACGTAATATAGGCATACTCTGCATAGAAACACCTCTGTTAGCTCTTGCTGTATATGGGCTTTTTACAGCAAACGAAACAGGGGTTGTTCGTTATGTGCTAGGCGCTGAAAACCCAATTTTAGGCATAGAACTTATTTTTGGTAAAGTTAATTTATTTTTAATTGCCCTGCGCATTATTTTGTTTGCATGTTGTTTTATAAACTCGATTAAAGATGATTTTTTAGCCGGCAAAATTATACTATTATACTTTGTATTACAAGGTTTATTAAGCGGCATTTTTGTTTCTGACGATTTATTTAACCTATATGTACTTTTAGAGGTTGCAACCGTTATAGTAACAATTTTAATCATGTTTAAAAAAGATAGTTACGCTATTTACGATGGCATAATTTATTTGTTTTCACAAATTTTATGTATGCTTTTTTACCTTTTTGGCATAGGTTATATGTATAAAATCTTTGGTGTGCTTTCTATTTCCGAAATACGCTCTGTGATACATCTTGTTAGTGCAAATGAGCTTGTATTACCTTTTGCTTTTATTATGACAGCAATCTGTTTAAAAAGTGCTCTTTTCCCACTTTTTAGCTGGCTACCCAGAGCACACGGCACACCGAGCGCACCCTCAGCTGTTTCGGCGATTTTATCTGGCATTTATGTAAAAAACGGTATATATTTATTTTCAGTATTCATTGCTCTTTTTCAACCTGTTATTGATATGTCGTATTTTTTTATGATTATTGGCGTAGTTACAAGCATTTTAGGTTTTATTTTTGCTTGGGCACAAACCGATATAAAATTAATACTAGCCTTTTCGACAATATCGCAAGTTGGTTTAATTGCACTTGGTTTTGCAATGCCAGATGCTACCGCTAACATGGGTGCTATGTATCACATTGTAAACCATGCCATTTTTAAAGCTTTACTGTTTTTAGGCGCTGGTGCAATTATAAAAGCATATGACACTAGAGATATTAGGCAAATAAGCGGTGTTATAAAAAAAATACCCATTGTTGGCTACACGACGCTTTTTGGTGTTTTGGCCATGACAGGAGCACCATTTTTTAACGGTAGTATATCCAAATATTATATACAAAGTGGTGCATACGGCACTATACTAGAGCCTATTATTCATTTGATGAATTTTGGCACTATTCTTGCGTTTATTAAATACTCCTCCATGCTATTTGGCAATGTACAAAAAGGCGCGCAATTGCATTTTTCAAAAAAAGCTGTGCTTTGCTTACTTGCTTTTTTATGTGTATTAACTGGTGTTTTCGGCACAGAAATCATAAACTTTTTATTTGATGAAAACCTAACAATTAATATTAGCTCTTATGCTGAAAAAGCTGTTATTTACTTTGTTATGCTGATACTTGGCTGGTTTATCTACCGCTATTTAATAGCCAAAAGCGCATTTATTTACAACTTACGTAATTTATCGCTTAACTTTTTGCATATAGTTATTTGTATTGTTTGTTTTTTTATAAGCATTTCCGTATTAACTGCCATGCAATACACCGAAATATCTTTACCAATGCTATTTTAAAAATACAAAACATCTCACATAGCGCTAAGCTATTATACATATTAAATAAATTGTGTGCACAGCACATATATGTAAAGACATATATCAAGTCATATATCGTTTATTTTTTCAAAAAAATTGTTTTGACATCTGTGTCGAAATTTGCTATAATGCATTTATAAAAGTAAATTTCTGTATATAACTGTGAATTTGGCACAGTCGTTTCTACGTGGCAACCGTAAATAGCCACACTACAGATGTTAAAGCATACATTTAAGCCAATCTCTTTCATAGGGATTGGTTTTTGACGTGTTAAGCAAACATCTGTTACGGATGTTTGCTTTTTAGTTTATATTATTAACAGTAAAAGGAGCATTTTTATGTTACAAACAAACATCCCTCAAGTTAAATTTGCACACATTGGTGGTTCAGGTACTTGGGCTGGTAACTTCCCTGAAAACACAGGTTTAGCAGGTGCAAAAGTATTACAAGATGACATGCAATTTGAAACACCTTTTGGCACAACTGTACCTATGAAATTAGTTGAGCTTGACGGTAGCCTTACAGCTGACGGCCAACCTCGCCAATTTTTATCTGTACCTTTCCATGGTTTTCATGGTCTTGCACCACATAACACACCAGCTGAGCAAATTTTTTGGGTTTTCCAAAATGCTGGCGTTAAATTTATTTTAGCAGATGGCAGTGGTGGTGGTATAAACACATTGCTTGATCCAGGCGATATTATTATCCCACATGATTTTATAGATTTAACAAAACGCCAAAGCCAAATACATCACTTTACATCTAACATCGTACGTATGCAAGAACCTCTATGTCACGATTTACGTGGTGTTTTGGCAGACGAAGCACGCAAGGAATATCCACGTGTTTTTGCACGCGGTGTTTATGCAACTACTGAGGCTCCACGTTTTGAAACCGCTAGCGAAATTAACTGGCTAAAATCCCTAGGTTGTGACCTTACAGGCCACACAATAGTACCTGAATGCTACCTTGCACGTGCAATTGGTGCTTGTTATGCAAGCATATATATCGTTAGCAACTTTGCTGAGGGTGTTGGCGATGCATCTTGGGCTGGCTCCTCAATATTTGAGCATTACAGCGATTCCACAGAGCGTTTCGGCAGAATTATCGTGCGTGCAATGGGCGCAATAGCTGAAAAAGAAACTTGTGATTGCACAGTAAAAGGTATCATTGAAGTACCAAGCAACGTTAAAAAAACAATTGGTTCTGACGAAGCTTAAACTTAACAGACACAAAAAAGTCTAAAATATATTTTGCTTAACCCAAAATATATTTTGAATATAATCGAACAAGAAACAAAAAAAAGAGGAAAGTATATTATGAAAAAGATTTCACGTAATTCGTTTTTAAAAATTTGTGGTGTTGGCGCAAGCATGTTAGCACTTGCAGCATGTGGCGAAACAGCAAGTAGCGAAGCAACTGGCAGTTCTGATGCTACTAGCTCTGAGGCAAGCAGCACAGACGATGCATCTGGCGATGTTGCTGCTATTAAAGTTGCTGCTGTTCTTGGTCTTGGTGGCCTAGGCGATAAATCCTTTAACGATGACGCTGCACTTGGCCTAGAGCGTGCAAAAGAAGAATACGGCATTGAGTACCAATACGTAGAACCAAAAGAAATTGCTGAATTTGAGGGCAACATGCGTGAATTTGCACGTACTGGCGAATATGCACTTATAGTTGGTATTGGTTTTGACCAAGCTGATGCAATTTCTATAGTTGCTGAGGAATTCCCTGAACAAAAATTCTTAATCGTTGATGGCACTGTTGAGGGCATGGATAATGTTTCTTCTGTTGCTTTCCACGATAACGAAAAAACATACCTTGTAGGCACTATCGCAGGTTTAACAACAACTGCAAACAAAATTGGTTTTGTTGGCGGCATGGATATCCCACTAATAAACAGCTTTTATGCTGGCTACATGTGCGGTGTTGCCTCTGTTAACCCTGAGTGCGAAGTTCTAGTTAAATACGTAGGCGCATGGGACGATGCAAACACTGGCAAAGAGCTTGCTTTAAGCCTTTACAACGAGGGCTGTGACATCGTTATGGCTGCTGCTGGTTCATCTGGCCTTGGTGTTTTCTCCGCTGCGGCTGAAGCTGGCGCACTTGCAATAGGCGCTGACGTTAACCAAATCCACATTGACCCATCAGTTATCTTCCTTTCTGCTATACGTGCTATAAACCAAGTTGTTGTAAACGAAATT
>CAYJJL010000165.1:0-5013 GCA_964370455.1 uncultured Faecalibacterium sp. | reverse complement strand
TTTCTCCAGTTAGCAAGGTATGTTTATCAGCTTAAAGATGAAAATCTAAGTAATTTTCATCTGCAAGCAAAGTGTTTATATTTTCTTGGTGCGTTTCTTTGTTGTTTTCAATTTCGTTGCTACGCATCCAACGGTCAATCTCCCAAAGGTTTGCGTTTAAAATAAGCAAGGCAACGTTAATCATTGCAAGCACGGCAATGGCAACAATAAATGTAGCTTGTTTAGATGTTTTCTCAACAGTTGCATAAACATCTTTTTTTGTGTAAGAAAATTCTGTTTGGTATCGCTTCATGTTTTTGCGATGTTTTTTAAAGCGTGGGTTGACGGTGTCGCAATAACGACAAACCTCATCATCTATATGCAAATCTGCATGGCAGCTACGACATTTCATGTACTTTCCTCTGTTTTCTATTTCTTATTGTTTATTGATGTTTTCTAAATATTCCTCAGCATAGTCAATTGTTGCGGAAAAATTTAAATATTGGTATTCGTCAACGCTTTCGTTGTAAAAATCATTAAGCTTTTGTTCATCAATACCAAGCTCGCTTGCTAAATAAGCGCGAGCTTCGTTTTGGTATCCAATTATAGTTTCTCTTTGTTCCTCGGATAAGTATTGGTTGCCATAGTCGTTTAAATCTTCAAAAATTAAATGCAAAGTATCGGCTAAATTAAAAGCATCACGGCTGGTGTTTTCGCCATATGTATCTGTTAGCTCAACAAAATTTAAGTACATACTGTATTTTTCAATAAATTCATAATTTTCCCAGTTATATATTGTGTATACATAATCTTCTTCGGTTTCAAATTGCAACATTTGAAATTCTAGTATAGCGGCGTATTCGCCTTTAGCATAAAGTTCATCAAGATAAGGGAAGTTTTCAAGCTCCCATGCTTTTTGCAAACGAATTTCTTCATCGGTGAGAACAAATTGCTGGTATGTTAAATGCTCAAAAAGCATAGATGCACCAATCGCTAGCAAAACAATGCTAAATAAAATTGTAATTATAGTAATTATTATTTTAGTTTGTTTTTTTGCGTTAGTGACATAAACCTCTGAAACATCATCTTTTATATCCTCAAGGTCGTCTTTTATATCTTCAAGTTTTTCTTCGTATTCGTTCAATGCACCAGGTAAGTGCATGTGGTTGCAATAAGGGCATTTAGGTTCAATATCGTTAAAATTTGCACCACAGTTTTCACATATTACCATAGGTGTTTTAGGTGTTTTCAAAATATATACTCCTGTAAAATAAGTTAACCAACGTTGATTTGCCCTTTTGGCAGTATTTTTGCACGGCTTTCGTCCGCACGGGCAGAAAGGCTAATTGCTAGCGAAACAGGGCCAACACGCCCAACAAACATTGCAATTATAAATATTAGCTGCGAAACTAGTGTCAAAGAACCAGTAACACCAACTGAAAGGCCAACAGTAGCAAAGGCGGAAACTGCCTCAAAAATAGCATCAACACCGCCAATGCTGCTATTAGAATTTAAATAAGGGAATAAAGTTGCGACAAATACAGCAAAAACGCCCATGGTTGTAATGGAAAGCGCACGGTAAACTGTTTTGTGTTCAACATGGCGCCCGTGTATAATGCAATCGTTACGGCCTTGCGAAACACTGCGAATAGTTAAAACAAGCACAGCAAATGTTGTAATTTTGATACCACCGCCAGTACCGCCAGGCGCAGCACCTATAAACATTAAAACGGACATCCAAAGTTTGCTCATAGGTGTTAGTGCTGCTAAATCAACTGTATTAAACCCAGCTGTACGTGCCGAAACAGATTGGAAAACACCAGCCATGATTTTATCGCCAAACGAAAGTGGGCCTAAAGTAGCGGGGTTAGTCCATTCCATAATAATTAGCAGTATAGCACCGCTTACCCATAATATAAGCGAAAATATAACTACAACCCTAGAGTGCAAGGTTAAACGGCGAGTTTTACGCCACTGTGCAAGCTCTAGCCATACTATAAAGCCAAGGCCACCAGCCATAATTAGTATCATAACTATTGTTTGCACATAGTAGTTTGAAACAAAGCCAGTTAATGAGGCATATGGAGCAATGTGACCAAAAAGGTCAAAGCCAGCATTGCAAAAAGCCGAAACGGCTATAAAAATGCTAAACCAAACACCTTGTGAACCATATTGTGGCACAAAAGCTATCATTAACAATAACGCGCCTATAATTTCAAAGGTAAGTGCCAAACGCACAACTACACGCACTATCATGGTAGATTGCGAATAGCCATCAGCAAAGACACTTTCGTTCATTAAACGTAAATCTTTAAAGCCCATGCGCCTGCGCACAGCAATTGCAAAAAAGCTAGTTAAGGTAACAAGCCCTAAACCGCCAACTTGTATTAATATTAAAATTACAAGTTGCCCAAAAAACGTAAACGAAAGATAAGTATCCATTAAAACTAGGCCTGTCACGCATGTTGCGCTAGTAGCTGTAAATAGTGCCTCAACAAAAGTTATGCCGTCATAGGTGGAAAAAGGTAAAAGCAATAGCAACGTACCTATTATTATAACGCCAACAAAGCTTAAGCATATTAGCTGAGAAGCACTCAGTTTTTTTAAAGGTAGAATTTTTTTAACCAAAGTGGGAATAGACATTATTAAGCCTCCACACATATTATAACTGTGTAATTAGTAGTGATTTATAAACATATATAGCATACACTAAAAGCAAAAAAAGTGCAATATTTAATTTTACAAAAGTAATATTATATAGTATAATGAAAATGTTAAATTTTAAATTAATAGGAGTAAATAGTCATGTTTTATAAGTTATCGCAAGATGAAATTGAAAAAAAACTTAATACAAATACCCAAACGGGTTTAAGTAAAGGCCAAGTAGCAGAACTTTTTGCAAAATATGGGGCAAATACCCTCATTGCTGAAAAAAGTCCTTCTATTATAATACGCTTTTTATCGCAGTTTAAAGATTTTATGGTTATAGTGTTAATTGTTGCGGCTATTGTTTCGTTTGTAGTTAGCGGACACGCTATTGATAGTATAGTTATATTGTTAGTAGTATTTGTAAATGCCATTTTAGGCACAGTGCAAGAAAATAAAGCGGAAAAATCTTTGCAAGCGCTTAAAAAAATGGCGGCACCAAATGCAAAAGTGTTGCGTGATGGCGATCGTGACGTAATACCAGCTAGCGAACTTGTTGTTGGTGATATAATTTTTATAGATGCTGGTGATTTAATCCCAGCAGATGCAAGGATTGTTGATTGCGGTAACTTAAAGGTTATTGAATCTGCGCTAACAGGCGAGAGTTTACCGGTTGAAAAACAAGAAACAACTATAGAGGGTGATAACATACCACTAGGCGATAGAAAAAACATGTTATATTCCAGCACAATAGCAACCTATGGTCGTGCAACAGCAATTGTTACAGCCATAGGTATGGATAGTGAGTGCGGTAAAATTGCAGGTGCACTTTCTGCTGAAAAAGAGGAACTAACACCTATACAAAAACGCCTTGCACAAATTGGCACATATTTAGGTGTTTTAGCCATAGTTATATGTGGTGCGATTTTTGCCATAGGTATGTTTAATGGTACGCCTTTTGTTGAAATTTTTATGACAGCAGTTACACTTGCGGTTGCGGCTATACCAGAGGGCCTACCTGCCATTGTTACAGTTGTGCTTGCTATGGGTGTACAGCGCCTTGTTAAGCGCAATGCTATTATACGTAAATTACCAGCGGTTGAAACACTAGGTAGCACAAGCGTGGTTTGTAGCGATAAAACAGGTACATTAACTAAAAACCAAATGACAGTTGTAAAACTATTTTTCGGCGGAAAGTTGTTTGAACCTAAAGAAGATGCAGCTGCGGCAAAAAAGATTTTACAAATGGCAGTGCTTTGCTGTGATGGTGCAGTTGAAAAAGAACAAGATGGTACTATAACACATATAGGCGACCCTACTGAAACCGCGATGGTAGCGGCATTTTTAGAGCTAGG
This sequence comes from uncultured Faecalibacterium sp., assembly GCA_964370455.1. Lineage (GTDB taxonomy): Bacteria > Bacillota > Clostridia > Oscillospirales > Ruminococcaceae > Faecalibacterium. Next base: position 1,033 of record CAYJJL010000165.1, on the reverse strand, counting down.
AATTGAAAAAGAAACTATTGATGCGCAATACCCACGTGTAGAGGAAATACCTTTTGATTCGCAGCGTAAGTTAATGACAACTCTGCACAAGGAAAACGGCAAGATTTTTTGCATAACAAAAGGCGCACCAGATGAACTTATGAACATTTGCAGTGAAGTTGATAGAGATGCTGTAACAAAAGCAAATAAAGATATGGCTGATAAAGCATTGCGTGTGCTTGCAGTTGCAATTAAAGAACTTACTGAAATGCCAGCGGAAATAAACGCAGCAACAGTGGAGTGTGACTTACACTTTGTTGGATTAATAGGCATGATAGACCCACCACGTGAGGAAGCAAAAGAGGCTGTTGCAGTTTGTAAAACGGCAGGTATTACGCCAGTTATGATTACAGGCGCCCATAAAGATACAGCTGTTGCAATTGCAAAAAGTATAGGGATATTATACGAAGATACGCAAAAAGCTATTACTGGCGCAGAGCTAGATGCCATGACAGACGACCAGCTTGTAAATGATATAGAAAACTTGCGAGTATATGCACGTGTTTCGCCAGAAAATAAAATACGCATTGATAAAGCGTCGAAGAGCAAAGGCCAAGTAGATGCTATGACAGGTGACGGTGTAAATGATGCACCAGCGTTAAAAGCCGCTGATATTGGCTGTGCTATGGGTATAACTGGCACAGAGGTTTCAAAAGGTGCTGCTGATATGATTTTAACTGACGATAACTTTGCATCAATCACAGCTGCTGTTGAAGAAGGCCGTGGCATTTACCAAAACATTAAAAAATGCATTAGTTTTTTACTTTCAAGCAACTTGGGTGAGGTTATAACAGTTTTTTCTGCAATGGTGATAGGCATAGGTACGCCGTTAATGCCAACACAAATTTTATGGGTAAACCTAGTTACAGATTCGCTCCCTGCGCTTGCTTTAGGTGTAGAACCGGTTGAAAAAGATATTATGCAGCGACCACCAATTAACTCTTCTGTAGGCTTTTTTACAAAACAATCAGTTGCAAAAATTTTTGGCATGGGG
>CAYJJL010000164.1:0-5165 GCA_964370455.1 uncultured Faecalibacterium sp. | reverse complement strand
ATTTTAAAAACTTTTACAAATATTTTTAAAAACTCTTGACTTTACTATTATAAAGTGTATAATGTTTTTATAAACCATTGAGGCGGAGATAAAACTACACAGCGCATCTACAGAGAGCTCGGACGGTGTAAAAGAGCGAAAAGCGAGGTAGGCAAATGGACCGCTGAGGGCAGGGGGAAAAGTTTTATGGCTTTTGTTTTAACTTTTAACAAGTTTTAATCAAAATGTTGAAAACTTAGTATCTTATGACGGCCGCTCCCGTTACAGAGCAGAAACGTGTTTGCGTTTCGTTGAGTGGCTCATTTTTTATGAGCAAGCAAGGTGGCACCACAGGTTTTTTGATTTTACAAGCCTGTCCTTGTGTTTTTACACAGGGGCAGGCTTTTTTATATCCTGCTCCACTATAACGGAGTGGGCTTTGTGTTATATCTCACTCTCTAAAAGAAAGGATTTACCACCATGAAAAAAATTACACGTCGTAACTTTTTAGCAGTTTCAACAGCAGGTGCTGTACTTTCCGCTTTGGCTATTTCTGGCTGTGGCGCAAGCTCCTCTAGCGAGGCTGAAACATCTTCCACCACTGGCGAAGAGGCAAGCTCTTCAACCGAAAGCGAACAAACAGGCGCAGCCGAAATTAAAGTTGGTATAGTAAACTGGGTTGACCACGCATCTCTAAACCAAATTGTTGCTGCTGTTAAAGCACAGCTAGATGCTGTAAACGCTAGCCAAAGCGATATTAAATTTGTATATGACGGCTACGAGGCTAATGCACAAGCTGACGGAAGCATACTAAACCAAATTGCATCTGATTTAATCGCAGATGAAATTGACGTTATAGTTGCAGTTGCTACACCAGTTGCAGTTGTTATGCAAACAGCAACAGAGGGCACAGGCATACCAGTAGTTTTTTCAGCCGTTACTGACCCAGAACTTGAGGGCTTAACAGGTAACGATTACGTAACAGGCACATCTGATGCACTAAACACTGAAGCAATTATGAAACTTATACTTGCCGCAAATGCAGATGCTAAAAAAATAGGCTTGCTTTATGATATTGGCCAATCCTCATCAACACAGGCAATTGCAGATGCTAAAGCTTTTTGCGATGCAAACGGCCTTGAATATGTAGAGAAAAACGGCACAAACAACAGTGAGATTATCCTAGCGGCTGAGGCTTTAGTTGGCGATGGCGTTGACGCAGTGTTTACACCTAGCGACAACACAGTTATGACAGCACAGCTTGCAATTTATGAAACATTTGTTGATGCGCAAATCCCACATTATGGCGGTGCAGATTCCTTTGCTTTAAATGGTGCTTTTTGTGGCTACGGTGTCGATTATGTACAGCTTGGTACAGCAACAGCTGATATAATATCACAAATTTTTGTTGATGGTAAAATGCCAGGCGAAATACCTTTCCAAACATTTGATAGCGGTATCGCAACAGTAAACACCGAAACCTGTGCTGCTATTGGTTTAGATTTAGCTACAATAAAAACAGCCTTTGAACCACTTTCAACAGAGTTTGTTGAAATTACAACACAAGAAGATTTTGAATAATCTTTTATAAAAAAATAATATTTTTAATTTGCTTTTCGCCTAAACATAAACAAAGTTTTGTGTTTGGGCGCATAGCACGTTATTATTAAAAACACAAGGAGTTTTGCCCATGTTAGCCGATTTTATTACTATTGGCATTTTGCAAACGGCAATTGAAATAGGTTTTATTTACGGCCTTATAGCAATTGCGCTTTTTATCAGTTACTCCATGCTCGGTATAGCTGATTTATCAACAGATGGCTGTTTTACACTTGGCTGTGCTGTGGGTTGCCAAGTTGCGCTTTTAGGTATGCCAATTTTAGGTTTGTTTGTTGCAGTTTTAGCTGGTGTTGGCTCTGGTTTTATAACCGCATTTTTGCAAACACGCCTCGGTGTGGAAAGCATTATGGCTGGTATAATAGTTAACACAGGGCTGTATACCATAAACTTGGCTGTCATGGGTTTTTCTTCAACCTTAAACCTCGTAAAACAAGATACTATTTTTACACTTTTTAAAGATACCTTTGGCGATATGGGTGGCTGGAGCGACCTTATACTTGGCGCTTTAATTGTTTTGGTTGTTGGTGTGCTAGTTTTGCTATTTTTCAAAACACATTTGGGGCTTTCAATACGTGCCACTGGCGATAATAAAGACATGGTGCGTGCCTCATCAATTAACCCGGCTTTTACAATTACAGTTGGCCTTTGCATGGGTGGTGCGCTAACAGCACTTTCAGGTGCAATAATAGCGCAATACCAAAAAAGTATGGATATTAATATAGGTACAGGCATGGTAACAATTGCCCTCGCATCACTTATTATTGGCGAAACTATTTTTGGCAAAAAAAGGCTTTCTGTGCGTATTTTTGCCGCTATTATAGGCAGCTGTATTTACCGTGTAATTATTGCAATTTCCTTGCGTTTTGATTTGCCAGCAAGCTCGCTAAAATTAATAAGTGCACTTATAGTTGCAATTGCTATTGCAAGCCCTGCTGTGCGTGCAAAATTTGCCCTTATGAAAACCCAGCGCAACGCAAAACTTGCAGCTATGAAAGGGGCAGAATAATGTTACAACTAAAAAAACTAACAAAAACTTTTTACCCTAATAGCGTAAACGAGCGCAAAGCCTTGCGAGGTGTTAGCTTAGAGTTAAAAAAAGGCGATTTTGCAACAATAGTGGGTAGCAACGGCGCAGGTAAATCTACCTTGTTTAACGCAATTTCAGGTGGTTTTTACCTTGATAGTGGCAGTGTTACACTAGGCGGTAAAAACATAACTTTTGATGAAGCACACAAGCGCGCAAAAAAAATAGGTTATCTATTTCAAGACCCATTAAAAGGCACAGCCCCAAATATGACTATTGAAGAAAACTTAGCCCTCGCCTTTTTGCGTGCAGATGGCAAAAAAATATCTGTTTTTTCACGCATTACTAAAGCAGATAGAGATTTTTTCAAACAGCATTTATCCCTTTTAAATATGGGTTTAGAAAACCGCCTTTCTCAGCCTGTTGGTTTACTTTCTGGTGGGCAAAGGCAAGCGCTAACACTGTTAATGGCAACGCTAGTGCCACCAGAACTATTGCTTTTGGACGAACACACAGCCGCACTTGACCCAGCCACGGCCGAAAAAGTGCTAGAGCTAACTAAAAAAATTGTTAAAGAGCAAAACTTAACTTGCCTTATGATAACACACAACATGAACCAAGCGCTAGAGCTTGGCAACCGCACGCTTATGATGGATAGTGGGCGTATAGTTTTTGATTGCGAAGGTAAGGAAAGAGCAACCCTAACAGTGGCAGATTTACTTGAAAAATTCCGCCAAAATGCTGGCCTTGCACTAGATAACGACAGAATTTTATTATCTGGTGAGTAATAATAAATAAGTAAAAGCAATTATGCTTTGTTCACGTTTTAACACCGCCCTTTTGTAAGGGCGGTTGTTATATCGTGGTGGGATGTCTACCCTACCCTATTTATCGCTAATTAAAGATTGCAAAAATAGATTAAATTTTGCACAAAAAGAGGTATTTATATTATGATAGAAAAAGAAATTGCAGAAATTAGAAGACGCTTTAAAGCTGATAAAAGCAACATTAACACAATGATAGGCTGTTACGTAGATGCAAACGGCGAAATTTTATCGCAGTTTAAAAAATCGACTAACTTTATGGATAACGCTGAAAAAGAAAAGGTTTTTGCAATTTTGCGCAAAACCCTTATGGGTACGCACGGCAAAAACCTAATAGATGTGGAGTTTTCAACACAGCAAGTAGTAAATAGTGAAGAACATTCGCTTTTAATGAGCCTTAAAGATACAAAGCTAGAAAACGACGAAAGCGTACAAGCACTTTTTCAAAAAGTTATAGCGTCATATACCTCTGAGCAACCATATTTAATTTTGCTTGCGCTAGATGTTTACGACGTACCATATAAAAGCAAAGATGCACTAGAGGGCGATAGCAAAGATTTTAACTCTAACGAAGTTTTTGTTTACATGGTTTGCAGTGTGTGCCCTATAAAATCAACAAAACCAGAGCTTGGTTTTTCCCTTTTAGAAAACGAGTTTTACAGTAGCTCTATTGATTTTGTTGTTTGCCCACCAGTGCTAGGGTTTATGTTCCCTACTTTTGATGATAGGAGCAGTAACATATATTCAGCTTTGCATTTTAGCAAAGATATAACAGGCAAAAACGAAGTATTTGTAGAAAATATTTTTAATGTTGAGCTACCCATGCCAGCACAATTGCAAAAAGATACTTTTGCAGAAGTTATGGAAAACAGCCTTGAAGAAGTTTGCAGTTATGATGTATTGCAAACAGTGCACTCAAAAGTGAGCGAAATGGTGTTAATACATAAAGAAGCAAAGGAAGAAGAGCCGCTTTTAATATCCAAAACACAGTTTAAAAACATGTTAACAGATTGCGATGTGCCAGAAGAAAACGTGCAAAACTTTGAAAAAGCTTTTGATGAAAAATTTGGCGAAAATGCAATGCTACCACCAAAAAATATAATTGATGTAGGCAGGGTAAATATAAAAACAGGCGATGTAACAGTTAATGTAAATGCACAAAGTTCTAGTGCGGTGCAAACAAAAACAATTGACGGTATTAAATATTTAATGATACGCCTGGATGAAAGTGTAGAAGTTAACGGCATAGAGCTTTCAAGCATATAACAAAAAAGTGGCAAAAAACAATACCTAGGTATGATTTTTTGCCACTAAATATATAAAAATTTTTAAGATAGCTGTTTTATAAAATTATGCGTAGTTTATTCTTTTACTAAATTTGAAAAAACCAGAAAGGCAGAGCATACAACAGTTAGAATTTGAAAAATAGTTAGTCTATTTTTATTCAAAAATTTGCTTTTTACTCTGTCTGGTATAGCAAAAATAAGTAAGTTAACAATAAAAATAAAGATGGATGCATAAATTAAAATTTCATTACTAGTCATAATAATCTCCTTTCGTTTTTAAGTTTAGGTGGGTAAAAAAAGTTTTTTGTTAAATATGTTGATGTTTTTATAATAATTTTCAGTTTATGAGTTAATTGTAACATAATTTTAGTAATATTGCAATAAAAACTATGATAATGTTTCGTGTTTTAGAATTAAAGAAATAAAAATAAG
>CAYJJL010000163.1:2175-5181 GCA_964370455.1 uncultured Faecalibacterium sp. | reverse complement strand
TTTTTGAACCATCTTCACCTTCGTTACCGCCTGGTAAAGTGCCTCCATCTGTTTCTAGTGTAAGTGTTGGTCTGTACAGCTCAAGTGCAACATCGTATGCTTTAGTGTTTCCAGCTTAGATAGTTGTACCTTTCGTATCAACATTTTTAATATAATAGTAGGGGTTTAAAATGTTGATGTTTCCGCCATCTTTAAAATCAACTAAATTTGTTGTTTTGATAGGCACTTGCAATGTAACAACATCATTAGGGTATATAGTAACTCCACTATTTAAAGTTAAGCGTATCATATTACTTTGCTCAGTTGGCGTTGCGCTATAACTTGTTGTTAAAACGTTTGAAGCATCTGCTGCCGCATACTCAACAGTAAAGTTATTAGCAACTACATCACCATTAAGCAATATATCCCATGTAAATTCACCAGTTTGGTAATTAGCGCCAAAATTCAAGCCATCCTTTGGTAATGGCAAGTAAATAATAAATTTGCTACCACCATCACTGCTTAAATCATAAGGAGAATAGTTAATTACTGTCATCTCCCACACAGCAGTTGTATCGTTATAAAAAGTTGCTACTGTACTTTGGTCGCCGTTATAGTTTGGCACTGTGTTAAGTACGCCATTTGTATCCAGATTTAACTTTGATGTTAATATAACACTATCTGGCGCTTTAATAGTAGTACCATTTGAGATTACAGGCGCAAATAAATCGCTTTGTGTTCCGTCTTGGTTTATATCAAAGGCATAGCTAGTTTCGCTATGTTTTGCACTATTCGCATGTGGTTGCACAACATTGTTTTCGCTTGTCCATGCAATTATTTTGCTAGGTTCAAATTTTGTATCGGTGAGTATCTTTGTAATATCCGTAGTGTAATCAAAATTTAATTGCAAGCTGTGTGATGTTCTTGCCTCATCCATACCTACTGATATAACTTGGTTAATTGTGCTTATTTTATAAACAGTATCTTCGCCTACTGTTAAAGTTTCAATGGTGTAATCTTTGCCTAAAACTAACTGCTGGCCACCTGTTACACTAAGCACAATATTATTAATTGTAATATCTTTTTCCTGTTTAACATAAATAATAGGGTTTTCAAGTGTGCTTCTGTTGGCAATTTTGCCGTTTAATTCAATAGTTGTTTTTACTGTAAATGTATCACCTGCAAAACCCCCACTGCTTACATTTATACAATCTGTCCTACCGCCAGAATAAGCAAAGGCACTGTTATCTGCAACATAGCTAGCTGTCATTGTAGCTGTTTCAGTCAAATTTTGTGCATCGCCTTCGCCGTAACCTGTTGGCCAGTATTTTATAGTGTGCACAACTTGGCTAACACTGCTATCTGCAACAATACCATAAACCCAAAAGTTTGTTGTATTATCGCCACCACTTTTGTACATATCTATTTTTGCAACGTCGCCTATATCAGCCTTTATATCTGTAAAATATTCGTCATCTGCAAGGTTTGCCATATCACTTGTAATATATATTAAATAAGCACTTTGTGTTTGAGTGCCTGTGTATTGCACCCAATCACTATTTTGTGTATTTGTTTTAAACCAAATTTTTACATCCGCAGCCGTTTGATTATCTTTATCAAAAGGTATTGCTACTGTGCTTGCTTTAAAGTTAGCGTCATAATTAATTTCAAGGCTATATGTGCCATGCACTTCATTAGGAACAGGCTTTTGAGAAACACCGTCCACTAATTCGCTACCGCTTGTTACTGTTGCAAACCCTGCGTAGCTGTAATATTGATGTGCGTTTAATGATTGTGTTGCATAATCGCCAACTGCTGTGCTAGTAGCACTATTAATTTGTAAGTAGTTTGCCACTTTTAAAGATTCCATAACTTCAACATAGGCAGGTTGTTTTGCGCTTATTGTTATAGGTGTAGTGCTACCTTTTGGTGTTGCTGTTAGTGTAGCTGTGTTTGCCGTATATGTAGCGGCGGTTAAATCTTGTGGTACATTAACTTCTATTGTAAAGTTTGGTCTATATAAAGTTGCGCCATTCATATTTGCAAAAGTAAAAGTAACTTTATTGCTAGCTGCATCATGTATAGCTGAGGTTATTGTAGGGTAAATTGCTTGTAATTTGCTTAAATAATCTGCCTCAAAAATATTTACATCCGTACCATTTGAGCCCATGCGCACATTACCTGTAAAAGTAACCTCAGCAGGATAATATAAATCAAACACAAAATTTTCAAAATAAAGTGGGCCTGTAAAATCAGCACTTACATTTGTAAATTCTACTGACGTTAAATAATCACTTTTACCTTGTGATATTTGTTTGCTGCCGCCACTACCATGAACAAAGTTATCGCTATTTGAAAGCTCGCCTGTTATAGTGGCAAGCGCGCCCTCTAATGATATTGTTTGCTGAATAGTTTCTTCCACTACACCTTTAGTTGCTTTTATTGATATTGGCATAGTGTTAGGTGCATAGTAAATACTTTCATCTAGTTTAAGTATAAAATCAATAGTAACTGTTTCTGTGCCAGAAGTAAATTCATAAACAACATCACCAAATAATGCAGTGCCGTATGTAGCACGCAAAGATGGCAAAGTAACTTTTGTTATGTTAGTACTAAGAGTATCCTCATTACCTAATTTATTTAGATACGACCCATTAAGATAGTTGTATTTACTAGAATCGCCAGGTACAGTTATGTTTACAAACTCTAAACCTTCTGGCACGCTTATTGTAAGTGTTTTACCATCAGATACAGCATCTGCAAAATTAACTGTCACAGAAAACCTTTTGCCATGTTTTTGAGTTGTGCCATCGGCAAGTATTGTTCTATCATCTGTATTTAAATCAAAACCCGCATCTTCGCTTATAAGCGTAATGGTTGGCTTTGTCGTTTCGTCAATAGGTGCAACTGGTATTTGGTCATCAGCTGTTAAAGCATTAAGCCCTGCTGCTTGCAAAGGCATTTCACTTGGTTGTGCGCTAGGTGTAGCCTCTGGTGTAGCACTAGCTGTTGGCTGTGCGCTAGGTG
>CAYJJL010000163.1:0-2075 GCA_964370455.1 uncultured Faecalibacterium sp. | reverse complement strand
CTAGCGCTTGGCTCATTGCTTGGCGCTGGTGTGGAGCTAGGCTCTGCGCTTGGTGTAGTTGTAGGCGCGTTTGTTTGTGGTGGTGCAGTAGGTTCGCTAGTTGGTGTTACCTCTGGTGATGGTGACACTACAACTGGAAGCTCTTGCTGTGTAGCGCTTTGTGTTGCCGACGCAATAAAATTAAATTGTGGTAGCATTAACGCAGCGCTTAACAACAAGCTCACTACAACTTTGGTTTTTTTCTTCATGTTACAATCCTCGCTTTTTAGCAAAATGCATATATATTTAATAAAATTAAAAACTAATTATTACCTCAAAGAATTATAGCATTTAATTGTAAAATTAAGTCTGTTATGTCATGAACGACATGTTTTATGTCATGAACGACACAAAAACAACTTATTTCATGCAAAACGCTATATTACTGCGCAATAAAAACATGGTAAAAATAACCAATTATAGCAATTTGATTTCATATGAAAAAAACTTAAATTTGTGCATATTGACAAATGCCACTTTTCAACAGCAACGTCATAAAAGCATCATTATAACGATACTTTTATGCACAAACAAACAAAAACAAGGTGCTGTTCACATTGTAGTGACAACACCTTGTTTTTATTTTAATATAATTTCATAACCATTTTCACGTGCATAGTTGTACGCATAACTGCCATTTGAACATTTTATGCTTATGGTGTGCCCTTCTGCGTTCCTGCCACCAATCAACTCTCCCTCAATAAGTGTTAAGCTATCTGGCAAATCTATAGTAATATCATCATCTATGCTTATTTGATATAAGGCATGATGCTGCATACTAATAACACCCTCTGGTATTATAAACTCATCAACATCATGCGTATACACTGCTTCGCTACCTATTGATTTTACACCTTGCGGTATATATGCAATATCTTCTGTCATATCGTGGTATAAATCAACTAAAAGCCCATCACCAATTATAAAATGATTGTAAAAAGGATAGTTGTTATAATACCACTCATTAACAGTGAAAGAATCAGAGTATATATGTGTTATAGTTGATGGTATAGTAATTTCTGCAAGGCTTTCACAATCAAAAAATGCACTATCACCTATGCGCTCAAAACCTTCTGGTAGATGAGCCTCTAATAATTCATCACAGCCTTCAAAAACAGAGGAACCCATTGACTTCAAATTTTGTGAAAAACCTATATGCATTAATGCGTCAGCCTCACAAAAGGCTTTATCACCTATGTGTGTAACACTATCTGGCATAACTAAGCTCTGCATACTATCGTTTGAATAAAAAGCTTTTGCGTCAATAACTGTCACACCATCTGGTAAAGTTACATTTACACGGTTGCCTATATATTTTACCAACGTTGTGCCTATAATTATAAAACCATCTTCGTCAGGTGTGGTGTAATATTCATCATAATTAAAAGCACTTTCGCCAACGCTTATATTTTCTGGCAATTCGGTAACTACAAAATTGTTCATTGCATAATTACCAACGCTTGTTATACTTTGCGGAAAATGATTAAATTGCATTGCATCTTCGTAATGTGCAGTACCAAAAAAAGCATAATCGCCAACTTCTTTCAATCCATCTGAAAATACTATATACTCAAGCGCCTTACAGCCTTGAAAAGCACTAACACCTATACTTTCTAAGCTTTGTGGTAATATTAAAACTTGTATGTATTTATTATCTAAAAATGCATAATATGCAATATGCTTTGTTCCATATGGTATTATAAGTGAAACGTTATTATTAACATCAGCGGTATAGCCAATTGCAACATCACCCTCAATCGTAGCTTCAACTTTTGTTGCATATATATATTCGTTAGGCAATGTAACTTCAACATCTATAGTTATTGTATCAACCGAATACTCAGTATAGCTATTATTTATTACAGAGGTAATTAAAAAAATCCCTCCACCTAAAACTGCAAGTATAAATAGAGCCATGCACAAAATTATAGCTATACCATGTTTATTTTCCTGCACTGCTGTGTCTTGTGTTTGTTCGCTATTTATATAGTTTATTTTTTCGTTTTCCTCTATGGTGTGTACACCACCGCAACTAG
>CAYJJL010000162.1:0-5202 GCA_964370455.1 uncultured Faecalibacterium sp. | reverse complement strand
TACGCAAAAGTGAAGATTTACAAGCGCGTAAAGCAGAAATTGAGGCTTTTGGAGTTTTTGAAACTGTTGTTTTTGCCAGTGCGGGTAAAGATGAAGGTTGCGATGAACTTTTTGATTTGATTTCACAGTATAAAGTTGCAGGCCAACACTTTTTTGATCCAGATGCATATACTGATATGCCAGAAAAAGAACTAGTAGCTGAACTTATACGTGAAAAAGCTTTGCTTTTTATGCGTGATGAAATACCACATGGTGTAGCTGTTGTTGTAGAAAGCTTTAAAGAAAAAGAGGGCAAGAATGCCATAGATATAGAAGTTAACCTTTATTGTGAGCGTGAAAGCCACAAAGGTATGATTATAGGCAAAGGTGGCACCATGCTTAAAAAAATCGGGCAAGGTGCTAGGGTATAATGTGAATAATTTTTAGGTTGCCGGGTTAAAATAAAATGTTGGGTTAAAGTTAATCTGACTGGCGCGATAACGAGTTTTTGCTTAATAACTTTGGTTTTAAACTACAAAAATAAACAGTTTGCCCCCTTATTACTAGTTAAAGATTAACTCTACAAAATCTGTTGTAGTTGATTTTTTGTTTTGTGGGCAAATTTCCCAATTTTTTTGTGTTAATTTAGGGTATACTCTTTTATAACATGCTTTTGTGTGAAAGGAGCTAAATATGCAAATTAATGATGGTTGGCCAGCTTTTGTTGTTTCTGGCAATGTTGAACAATATTTGGAATATAAAAAACAAGACGATAAAAATTTGCAAATGCTACAAGATGTAAAGCAAAAGGAGATTGCACATGGAGGCAATCGTGACAATGGGGCTTGTCTTGCGTGAAGTTAAGTACCAAGACGCTGACCGAATTTTAACAATACTAACACCAGAGCATGGCGTAATTTCCGCCTTTGCAAAGGGTAGCCTGCGCCTAAAAAGTAAACTTTTTAGTGCTTGCGGGCTTTTTTGCTATTCAGAATTTAGGCTTTACCCAGGTAAGGAGATGTTTCGTATAGACGAAGCTGATGTCAAAAATATATTTCACGGCTTATCTGCAACGCTTGAGGGTATGAGCCTAGCAATATATTTGGCGGAGCTAACAACGGCTGTTTCTCCAACCGGTAGCGAAGGTGATAAACTTATGCGTTTATTACTAAACTCGCTTTATTTGCTGAGCGAAAAAAAATGCCCAGTTTTAAAAGTGAAAGCAGTGTTTGAGCTTAGAGCTATGAGCGAATGTGGATTTATGCCACAGTTATTATGTTGTAAAGAGTGTAATAAATATGATGGCGAAAATTTTTACCTTGAACATAAAAACGGTGTGCTTTACTGCGAACAATGTGCAAGTAAAAATGGTAACTTGGCAAATTTGAACGAAGGTGCATTGTTTGCGCTACGCCATATCTGCCTTGTGGATGATAAAAAAATATTTGCATTTCAAATTTCTGAAAAAGCTATGCATTATTTAAGCATAGCCGCGCAGGAATATACTTTGCTACATCTAGATAAAAAGATAAAAAGTCTTGACTTCTTAAAATCAGTTTTATAAAATTATATTAAAGAATAATGTATGAGAAATATCTTAAAGCGTAAAACAACGCTTTATTAATGATAGGAAAAACAATGGATAATAGTTATTTAAAAACCTTAGAATTAGATAAAATTATAAAGCACGCCGCTGAATATTGCCTATGTAAAGAGGCAAAAGAGGCTATGCTTGCAACAACTGTGCAAACCGATATTGAGGAAGTGCGTTTTGCTTTAAATCAAACAAATATTGTACAGGAAATATTGCTAAAACAAGGCTACCCACGTTTTGGCGGTGTTGAGGGCGTGCGTGAGCTTGCTGTACGTGCTGTAAAAGGCGGCGTACTTTCGATGGGGGATTTGCTTTTGGTTGCTGGCGCATTGCGCAACTTCCAAAATTTATTTACTTGGTATGGGCAAGGCAGCAGTGAAATGCGCCAAACAGATGATTTATTTTACGCTTTATCGCCACAACCTGGTATAGAAAAAGGTATCTCGGATGCGATTATTTCATCTGACCAAATGGCGGATACAGCATCTGTAACCTTGCGAGATTTACGTAAAAAAATACGTGCAACTGAAAACCAAATTAGAGATAAACTAGAGGCTATGATACGCAACTCTAGCCAGACTAAATTTTTGCAAGATGCAGTTGTTTCTATGCGTAATGGTCGCTATGTTGTGCCCGTTAAAAACGAGTATCGTAGCGATGTACACGGTGTAATACATGATGTTTCTGCAACAGGTTCAACTGTTTTTGTGGAGCCACAGGCAGTTGTAGAGGCAAATGCAAAAATAATGCAGTATCGCACACAAGAGGCACAGGAAATTGAACGTATTTTAATTGCATTTACAGGGCAAATTGCAGCTATTGAGCCACAATTTCAATATAGCTATCAGGCTATGCTTGATATTGATGTTTTGCTTGCAAAATCAAAACTAGCGCAAGAACAACGTGCTTTTATGCCAAATATCAACTATGAACAACATTTTTCGCTACAACGTGCACGCCACCCACTTATAGACCCAACAAAGTGTGTACCTGTTGATATAGAGCTTGGTGAAAAATATGATTCAATGCTAATAACAGGCCCTAACACAGGCGGTAAAACAGTAACTTTAAAAACGGCTGGTTTACTTATTGCAATGGCACAGTGTGGTTTTTTAATACCAGCTGACGAAAATAGCTCAATTTGTATTTTTGAAGATTTTTTAGTAGATATTGGCGACGAACAAAGTATAGAGCAAAGCCTTTCAACTTTTTCAGGGCATATGACAAAAATCAAAGATATTTTACGCATGGCTAGGCGCAAAACTTTAGTTATTATGGATGAACTTGGTGCCGGTACAGACCCAGCTGAGGGTGCTGCACTAGCAGTGGCCATAATAGAAGCGTTGAGACAAAAAGGTGCGCTGTTAATGGTTACAACTCACTATGCAGAATTAAAAATATTTGCACTTGAAACAAAAGGTATTGTTAACGCTAGTTGTGAGTTTAACGTGGAAACCTTGCGCCCAACGTATAAATTAAGCGTTGGTGTGCCGGGTAAATCAAATGCGTTTTTAATTAGCGAAAAACTAGGCATACCTGCTGAAATTATCGTGTCGGCTAGTAGGCATCTATCTAGTGAAAATAAACGTTTAGATGGTGTTTTAAGCCAACTAGATGATTTAAAACTAGAGCTAAAAGCAAGAGAGCAAGAAGTAGAGGATTTGCGTTATCAAGCTGAAAACCAACTGGAAAGCGCACAGAAAAAACGAGATGCACTTATTGAACAAGGCGAAAATGAGCTAGAAGCAGCAAGAGCAAAGGCGAGAGCACTTGCACAAAATGTTGAGGCAGAAGCCTATGCATTAACTGAAGAATTACGCAAACTACAAAAAGATGAAAAGTTATCAGCCGCGCAGCGTGCTATACGTGCACGAGAAATTGCGAGAAAAGATAGCGAAAAATTACTTTTAGGTAGCGAAACCCAGCAAAAAACAACAAAAGAATTTACACCGTTTAAAAGCGTTACTGTTGGGCAAGAAGTGTGCATAGCAGATTTAGGACAAAACGCAGTGGTTATGGCACTGCCAGACCGCAACGGAGATGTTTTAGTACGTGCTGGCATAGTTAAAACAAAAGTTAAATTAAGTTCGTTAAAACAACCAGAAAAATTTGTGCCGCAACAAAAAACTAAAGCACAAGATAGATACTCTCGTAAGACAGGTTCAAACAATGTAAGCACTGGTGGCGGTAAAGTGGCACGTGTTAAGCGTGATACAAAAATGGAATGTATGTTACTGGGCATGACAGTAGAAGAGGCGTTGCATGAGGCAGAGTTGTTTATGGATAGAGCACTTTTGAGCGGACAAAGCGTAGTGTATTTGATACATGGTGTGGGCACAGGCGCTTTGCGTAGTGCAATACATCAACGTTTAAAAGGGCACAGGCAGGTTAAAAGCTTCCGCCTTGGCAGATATGGCGAGGGTGAAAGTGGCGTTACAGTTGTAGAGTTTAAATAACGTACTATCGGATTATTCGAAACGTGTTAAGCATTGGTACTTTACGCGGTTTTTGTGTAAAAATTACAAAAAAGTATTTATCTCGCCAAGAGCTTATAAATGCAATTGAGGGAAAAGGGCATGCAAGCCGTGTGCCTATGGCCATAGGTGAAATTTATTTCAAAATAAACATTGATTTTACAGTAATAATATGTTATACTACTAGGCGTACCATGTTACGGTTTTAGGTGTATGCCCCACCGTGGGGATAACCGTTACCTTTAACTGTTGCATTGGCAAATATTAAAAAGAGGTATTTAGAAATGGACAAAAAACAAGTTATCGCAAGTGTTGCTCTAAGCGACAATGACACAGGCTCACCAGAAGTACAAGTTGCTTTGCTTACAACACACATCAATGAACTAAACGTTCACTTGAAAGCAAACCCTAACGATCACCACAGCCGTCGTGGCCTACTAAAAATGGTTGGTCGTCGTCGTAATCTATTGGCATATCTTCATAAGAAAGATGTTACACGTTACCGTGCACTGATTGCTACTTTGGGTCTACGTAAATAATTTTACAGTAAAAGAGGCAAGTGTCTTAGCGGACGCTTGCCTTTGTTATATTATGATAAATAAAAAAATGTGATGTACAGTTGTTTTAAGGATAAAACACATAAAGTTTGATAAAATAAACAGAAGTATCAGAGTGATATTTTTGTGTAAATATAAAAAACAGGAGATGTAATGATGGCTATTGAATATGGTTCCCGCAAAGAAACGTTTGAAAATTTTAAAGTCTATGAAACAACACTTGCAGGTCGCCCTTTCCAAGTAGAAATGGGTAAAATGTGTGGGCTTTCTAGCGCTAGTGCTATGATTCGCTATGGCGAAACTGTTGTTATGTGTAACGTAACAATGAGCCCAAAACCTCGTGACGGAATAGATTTCTTCCCACTAAATATCGAGTATGAAGAAAAAATGTACTCTGACGGTCGTATCCCTGGTAGCTTTATGCGCCGTGAGGGTCGCCCTGGCGAACACGCTATATTAACTTCACGCGTTATTGATAGACCATTGCGCCCACTATTTCCAAAAGAAATGCGTAATGACGTTTGTGTTACAATGACAGTTATGAGCCTTGATAAAGATTGCAGCCCAGAAATTGCTGCTATGGTTGGCGCATCTTTAG
>CAYJJL010000161.1:2539-5204 GCA_964370455.1 uncultured Faecalibacterium sp. | reverse complement strand
GTAATGCAAGTTATAAATGCACAACAGTTAAAACTTGGACATCTGGCGATTACCGTTATAAAAAAACAAGCTATTATCACGTAAAACGTGCAGGTGATGCAGGCTTTCAGGCTATACCAGCCGATGGCTCAACAAAAATGGATGATACACTTATGCAATCCATAGAACCATTTGATTGCTCAACAAAAGTTGATTTTAACACTGCATACCTATCTGGCTACCTTGCGGATAAATACGATGTTGAAGCTACTGCGTGCCAACCTATAGCAAATAAACGTATTAAAAATAGCATGGAAGGTATGTTGCGAGGCACAGTTTCAGGCTACAATAGCTGTATACAAGAGCATTGCAATGTTGTATTAACTAACGGCAAAACCGAATATGCGCTTTTGCCAATTTGGGTGCTTAACACTACATATCATGGCAAATTATATAAGTTTGTTATGAACGGACAAAGTGGCAAATTTGTAGGTAATTTACCTATGGATGTAACAAAAGCTGTACTTACATTTATTGGCTCTTTTGTTGGCATTAGCACAATTGCAACTTTAGTTGCAATGTTTGTATAAGGGAGGAGATAAAAATGAAAAATACTAAAAAAATATCTATACTCCTGCTAACATTTATGCTTGCTACTATTTTTGCAATGCCAGTTTTTGCAACAGATATGCCTTTAGTCAATGATGAAGCTGGTTTGTTTACAAGTGATGAACTTGAAAATTTACAGGCACGTGCACAAGAAGTTTCAGACACATGGGAACAAGACGTTGCTATTTTAACAGTTAACTCAGTGCCTAGTGATAAAACAGCTATGACCTACGCAGAGGAATATATTGTAGAATATAACTTTGGCTATGGCGACACTGAAAGTGTAATTTTGTTTTTTATTGATATGGGCGAGCGTGATTGGCGCATAGTTACATCTGGTGATAGCATATACACTTTTACTGATTACGGTCAAGAGGTTATTGCAGACCAAATGTTAAGTTATTTATCAGATGGCGATTACTACGAAGCGTTTAGCGCTTATTATAATGCTGCTGAAAGCTATTTAGAGCAAGATGCAACAGGTGACGCTTATGATTCACATAACATGAGTGGCTCAAGCTATGATTATGATACATATAATTCTGGTTTTGATTTAGAGCGTTTGGGCATTGGTTTAATAATTGGTGTAATAGGCGCAGGTGCGCTTTGTGCCGTTTTTTATTTCCAATTAAGATCAGTTGCACCAGCACATAATGCAAATAACTATATTTCAAGAAAATTAGATTTAAGCATACGCAAAGATAGATACTTATATAGCAATACAACAAAAACTGAAATACCAAAAAGCAACGGCGGAGGTGGCGGATCTAGCACACATACGGGTGCTGGTGGGCGCACTTTCGGTGGTTCTGGTGGTAAATTTTAATAGCTATATGTTTCATTAAAATTTTGCTTTGTTAATAACACAAATAGCAAAATTGTACTTGTTAATAGCAAGGCAGGAAACATAAAATTTAAATTGTTTAGTAAAACGCAAGTTATCGTTAAAAATAACTTGCGTTTTACTTCGTTAAAAAAATATTTAATTGGCGGTTTTCGACAAAAAATATCAATATTATCGTGGTAACATGCGAGGTTTATAGATAAATGTTGTAAAGGTGATTTTGTTGGTGACAAAGTATATTTCTTGTAGTATAATTGTTTGGGCTATTACAAAGTAAGTAGCACTTACATAATAAAAAAGCGCCTAAACGAAAGGAAATAACAAATGTCAAATTCTAATCCTAATGCAAATGTAACAGTTGTACAATCTAATTTAGCAAATCCATCTGCTATTGGCCTATTTGGTCTTGCAATGGTAACATTAGTAGCATCGTCACAAAAACTAGGCCTAACAGACGGCACTTCGTTAATAATACCGTGGGCAATTTTTTTGGGTGCAACTGCACAAATATATGCATCTATAGTTGATTTAAAGCTAAACAATGTTTTTGGCGCAACGGCTTTTGGCGGTTACGGATTTTTTTGGTATTCAGTAGCGTTTACATGGTTAATTCAAAACGGTGTTTTTGGTGAAACAATGCAGGCAACAGCCGATGTAAAACAACTTGGTTTTGCATTTGTAGGTTATTTGATATTTACTTTATTTATGACAGTTGGTTCAATGTCAACAAACAAAGTTTTGTTTATTATATTTGTTTTGATTGATTTCTTGTTTATAGGTTTATCGTTAAGCACACTAGGCATTATGGAACACACAATGCACTTAGTTGCAGCATATGCTGAGCTATTAATCGCACTTGTTTCGTTTTATGGCTGTGCTGCAAACGTACTAAACAGCCAACACGGCAAAACAATTTTACCAGTTGGTAAACCATTTAACATTTTTAAATAATATTTGCTATACAGCTTAAAAGGCTCAAGCCATTTTGTGGTTTGAGCCCTTTTTTTATGCTTCGCTACCTTCCATCCAGTGCACGTATGGTTCGCTAGTTGGGGTATCATCTGCATCTGTAAATGATATCCAGCAACCACCAAGCAAGCTTAAATCCGCTTTGCTGTTTAATACGCTCTCTGGCACAGATTCACCAGCGTCGCCTTTTTCACCCTTTAAAGCAGTTAGCTGTTCAGCGGTAAAATCAGCATAGGTAAAAGCATCACCCTTTGCGCCTTGCTC
>CAYJJL010000161.1:0-2439 GCA_964370455.1 uncultured Faecalibacterium sp. | reverse complement strand
GCTGTTCAGCGGTAAAATCAGCATAGGTAAAAGCATCACCCTTTGCGCCTTGCTCACCTTGTAAGCCTTGCTCGCCAGTATCACCAGTGTCGCCTTTATCGCCTTTTTCACCCTTTAAAGCAGTTAGTTGTTCGGAGGTAAAATCAGCATAGATAAAAGCATCACCCTTTGCGCCTTGCTCGCCTTGTAAGCCTTGTTCGCCAGTATCACCAGTGTCGCCTTTATCGCCTTTTTCACCTTTTAGAGCAGTCAATTGTTCAGCAGTAAAATCAGCATAGGTAAAAGCATCACCTTTTGCACCTGTATCACCCTTTAAACCTTGTTCGCCTTTTTCACCATCTAAACCCTTTAATTGCCCTATGCTTTCCCAAGCATTATTATCAACAGCCCAAATAAAAAGCTCAACTGTATTATCAGTGTCAACAGCGTAGATATCTCCCTTATTGCCAGTGGGGTGTGCTGTGTTTAACTCCGCCAAACTTGTAAAAGTGCCTAATATTGAGAAACTTTGCCCATCAGCACCATTTGCGCCAGTGTCACCTTTTTCGCCTTTTTCTCCTTGCAGGCCTTGCTCACCAGTATCGCCTTTTTCACCTTTTAAGGCATTAAGCTGTTCTGCAGTGAAATCACTGTAAACAAAAGCGTCACCTTTATCGCCTTTTTCTCCTTGCTCGCCCTTTTCGCCTTGTGCACCATCTTCACCTTTTGCGCCATCAGCTCCATCTAAACCTTTTAGTTGCCCTATGCTAGTCCATGTGCTATCAGCTATTGCCCAAATATAAAGTTCAACAGCATTGCCTATGCCTATGGCGTAAATATCACCTTTGTTGCCAGTTGGGTGTGCTAAAGTTAGCGCTTGCAAAGTATCAAAAGCACCTATAATTGT
This sequence comes from uncultured Faecalibacterium sp., assembly GCA_964370455.1. Taxonomy (GTDB): domain Bacteria; phylum Bacillota; class Clostridia; order Oscillospirales; family Ruminococcaceae; genus Faecalibacterium. The sequence goes on along the minus strand of CAYJJL010000161.1, from coordinate 1,553 downwards.
AAAACCTTGCCCGTCTTCACCTTGTGCACCATCAGCACCTTTTAATGCTTCAAGTTGCTCAGGGGTAAAATCCTCGTAAGTAAAAGCATCGCCTTTTTCGCCTTTTAGTTCATCGATAAAAGTTGGCAAATATTCTTTAACTTCAAGCGCAGTTTGTGCGCTTTCTTGCGCAAGTTTTGCAGCTTCGTTTATTTCTTCCATCCATTGCTGGTAAATAGTAGGCGTTGGGGGTGAACTTTCTGGTGGGGTGGTTGGCGTACCATCCATAATGCGCCCTGTTACAGTTGCATACGTAGTAGGTACAACTAGGTTGCCAGCAGCATCAAGCCCAAATATGCCAACATACAAGGGCACATTTGGTACTATCATAACTTCATGTGGTATAAAAGGTGTGCTTGCATGGACGAGTAAAGGCACACTTATTTTAATATCACAAGCTATAAAAATAGCTCTTATGTGTAAAGGTGACCAAAAATCAGCGTCTTCAAAAATAAATTGCACTTGATGGGTGCCTACACTGCCAACTACTATTGTGGGTTCCTCGCCAGTGCGAACAAGCCCTTTTTTGTTTGCTGTAAATATGCTAGTTGTCATAAAAAACCTCCTTGTTTTTTTATGGGGAACAAAAAATATAGGAGGGGAGTTTAAGTTGGTGCAAGATATAGTTTTTTTAAATAAACTATTTTCAAAAAAAGTATAAAATGCAATTATATTTTTGTCAAATTATAAAAATGATAACCACTAGACCTTGCGTTATAGCAAAAATTGTGGCAAAATAAGATAGTACGGCTTAAAATTTAAAAATAATCCCAAATTAATAGAACTACTTGAAAATATATTGAAAAAAAGGGGATACATATGCTTTAACAAAATATTCAAAACGCTTTAAAAAATGGTTCTGCAATACGTAAAATGTTCCTAGAAGGTAAAGAGATAGCCGATAAAGTCGGTGCTGAAAATGTATATGATTTTTCGCTAGGAAATCCAGTTGCACCTGTGCCAGAGGCTTTTACAAACGCACTGCAAGCTTTGCTACAAGACCAAAACTCAATGGAGCTGCATGGTTATATGAATAACGCTGGTTTCCCTGAGGTGCGCAGTGCTGTTGCGCAAAACTTAAATAGACGCTTTGGCAGTGATTTTACTGAAGAGCATATTATTATGACAGTAGGCGCAGCAGGTGCGCTTAATATAGCTTTTAAAACATTGCTTGATGCAGATGATGAAGTAATAGTTTTTGCACCTTACTTTAGTGAGTATAAACATTATGTGCAAAATTTTGGCGGTAAAATAATAGAGGTAGAGCCTGGGTTGCCAAATTTTGCGCCAAACCTTGAAGATTTAAAAGCAAAAATAACTAACAAAACAAAAGCTGTAATTATTAATAACCCAGTTAACCCAACTGGTGTTGTTTATAGTGAGCAAACTATTTGTGAATTAACAGATATACTAAAACAAAAACAAACTGAATATTAACACGCTATTTATCTTGTGGAAGATGAACCTTACCGTGAGCTTCTGTATGATGATTCAGTGTTTCATTTTTTGCCTAA